>CAJKKA010000008.1 GCA_905200315.1 uncultured Clostridium sp. | reverse complement strand
AATAACCACAATAGACAAAAATGCACCAGCAGACTTTACAATAACAGCAGAAAATACAGCTGAAGGATTAAAAATAACGGGAACAACAACAGATAGTGTAAGTGGAATAGAAAAATACGAATATTATGCAAAAAAATCAACAGATGGAGACTACACAAAATATGAAAGTAATCCAATAACAGGACTTTCAAACGGAACATATGACATAAAAGTAATAGCATATGATAAAGCAGGAAATACAAAAGAATCAGTATTAAATAGTTTTAAAGTAGAAAAAACAATAAAAAGAACAAATATATCAGCAACAGATATAAAAAATAATCCAGAAGGATACTATGGTCAAGAAGTAAATTATACGTCAAGCAATGGACAAAATGATTGGAAAATATTTCATTCAGACGGAACAAATATATACTTGATAACAGGAAACTATGTAAAAGTAACAAATTCAAATGGAAATATAGATACAAATAAGTTAAAAGCAGGTACAAAAATGCAAATAGCAAGTGGAGGAAAAGATTATAGAGTAAATTGGAATAGTTCAAATTTACCAACATTTAGCACAGACGTATCAAGTGATATAATTTCAAAATTCAAAATAAATACAAGTGTATTTAATATAAATGATAAGAAAAACAATACAAGTTTTCCAAATGCACAATGTGTATCAACATTGCTAGATTCAAGCTTATGGACTGAATATATAGATAGTAGCAAAGGAAGTAATCAAACAGCAATAGGAGGGCCAACAGTACAGCTATGGATGGATAGTTGGAATGCAAGATATCAAAATAGTAGTGACCAATTATATTGCAATAATTCAAATACAAATGGTTATTTTGTAGGTTCTACATCAAAACCTCAAAACAGTTATAGCACAAGTTCAAACTCAAAAAAAGGAAATGGAGGAGAATTATATTTTGCAAATAATCATAGTGCATTAACAGATGGTAATAACACAGTAGATTATTACTGGCTCGCTTCCCCTTCTGCTGCCAGCAGCCTCTATGTGCTTTATGTGCACTATCGCGGCTATGTGGACTATGGCTACTATTACTACACCTTTGGTGGGTTGCGCCCTGTAGTTTGTCTACAATCTAATATCTCATTAAAATAGTAAAAATTAAAAATAAAGAACTAAAATAAACAAAAAGAATGAGCTTGGCGGGGTCGGTGATCCGCCGGCTCAGAAACTTAAACAAAGGAAGAAAAATAAATGAATAAAATGATAGAAACAATAAAAGAAATTCATACCAAAGATATATGTTTGTTTAAAATTGGAACATTTTATCATGCATATGGTAGAGATGCTTATATTTTATCTTATATGTTTGGTTATAAAATAAAAGATTTGGAAAAAAATTATAAAGAGTGCGGTTTTCCTGTTTCTGCAATTTCAAAGGTATGTGCAAAATTAGAAAATAATAAAATAAATTATTTAATTATAGATAGAAGGAACAATTACGATGTTGATGAAAAAGAGGACTATAAAAATTTAAACAGATATGCAGAATTTTATGAAAAAGCTAATAAATATGTAAATTGTAAAAAAAGAATAGATATAATAAATGAATATCTTATGGATAATATAGAAACAAAAAACATAACAAAAATGTTAAGTGGAATGGAAGAGATTATGTATGAAAGAGGAGAAATTTAGAGTTATTCAATTTATACGAGAATTGATTTTAGCAGTAGACAAAGAATTGGAAAATTACCCCAAAAAAGAATTAGAAATAAAAAATAGAATTAGAACATGCACATATGATATTCTAGAAATTGCCTATGAAGCAAATATAACAACAGATATAGAAGTAAAAAAGAAATTACTTTATAAGATAATTAGCAAAATAAAGGTAATAGATTTTTTATTAAATTTAAGTTATGACAAAAAATTAATTACAGAGAAAAAATATTATAAACTTGGTCAAAGGCTAGATGATGTAATAAAATATACCTCTGGTTGGCTAAAGAAATTATAATATAGGGTGTGGTTGAAACTGGCTCGCTTCCCCTTCTGCTAACAACAGCAACAATGTGCTTAATGTGCACTATAACGGCAATGTGAACAATAACAACTATAACAACAACTATGGTGGGTTGCGCCCTGTAGCTTCTAAAAAACTGTGGTTGTACTGACCAAGGTAGTACAAGAGAAGGTTTAGATGGAAACAAACCATATCCTTTAGTTTAAACTGAAAATGGTTTAAATTATAAAATAAAAATAGATAATAAAGTTTGTTAGTAGATAAATTTTTATGCGAAAAGGAATTTTATTTAGTACTGTTTTTGATAGCACTTTAATTAGTGCTATTTTTATATTATAGGAAATTTCTGTTTTTAATGTAGGGGGGAGGCATCCTTAGGACGAACCGCGTGGCTTTTTTACATAATTTATCAAAAACGTATTGTAAAAAGAACATAAAGTGTGATATATTATAACCAAAATAATAAAACCTTACGGAGGATGTTAAACAATGAGTCGAGGAAGAAGATATAGCGGTGAAAAAAAATTAAATTTAAAAAAAGTTTTTGCAGTAATAATTACAATAATAGTAATTATTATGTTTGTAATTGGAATAAAAAAATTATTATCTACAGATAAAAAAGAAAAAATTTCAAATGAAAGTTATTATGCATCATTTGAAGATAATAAATACGGAGTTATAAATTCAAAAGGTGAAAATGTAATTGAACCTTCTTATCAAGAATTAATAACAATTCCTAATAAAAATAAAGATGTTTTCTTATGTGTTTATAATGTAGATTATACGAATGGAAAATATAAAACAAAAGCTTTAAATTCAAAAAATGAGGAAATATATTCGCAATATGAAAATATAGAAGCAATTGAAAATTATGATACAAATAATAATATAAAATATAATTCAAATGTATTAAAAGTTCAAAAAGATAATAAGTATGGTTTAATTAATTTAGATGGAAAAGAAATATTGCCATGCGAATATGATGAAATTAGTGCTTTAATAGGAAATGAAAATAGCATAAAAATTATAAAAGATGGAAAAGTTGGAATAGTTGATAATAATGGAAAAAAAGTTGTAGACGCTAAATACAAAGATATAAAAAAATTATCAGATGATTATAAAAATGGATATATAGTTGAAAATGATAATAATTTATACGGAACAGTAGATTGTGCAAATAATTCTATTTTAGAAAGTAAATATACAGAAATAAAACCAGTATATGAAAATGGAATGTATATTGTTAAAGGAACAAACGGATATAATGTTGTTGATAAAGCAGGAAATATAATTACAAAAAAAGAATATGAAAATATAACAGATATAAAAAATTCACAAATAATTGTGGTTGAAAACAAAAAATATGGGGTAATAAATACAAATGGAGAACAAATAATTCCTTGCAATTATGACGAATTAAAATTTATTAATAACGAAAACTATATAGTTAAACAAAATAATAAATACGGAATAATAGATATAAATAACAAAAATATATTAGAAAATAAATATAATACAATTAATTATATAAAAAATGCAGATTTAATAGAAGTATCTGAAGATGGTATTAATTCAGATATTTTAAATAATAAACTTGAAAAGAAATTAACAGGAATTATATCAGAAATAAATATAGAAAAAGGTTACTTTAAAATTAGAATTGGAAATGAATATAAATATTACAATTTTAAATTTGAAGAAAAATTATATAAAGATATAAATTCAAACAATACGTTATTCTTAGATAAAAAAGATGGAAAATACGGATTTGTAGATATATCTGGAAATGTTGTTGTAGATTATATATATGATGATGCAACAGAGCAAAATAATTTAGGATTCTCAGCAGTAAGCAAAGATGGAAAATGGGGTAGTATAGATAAAAACGGTAAAGTAGTTGCAACAGTTGAAAATGATTTATCTGAAAATAGTACAATAGATTTTATAGGAAAATGGCATTTAATGAAAGATTCAAATTTAAATTGTTATACTAAATAGAAATATTATAAAAGAGGTAATAAAAATGGAACTTAAGATGAAATTCCAATATACAAATTTTGTTTATCCGTATATTGTTGAAGAAAAAGACTACAAAAAATATTTACTAAAATTATTAAAAAATGATAAATGCAAGCCAAGATTTTTTGAAAAAGAAAAAGATAAAGAATTATATAAATATTTTTTACCCAATATAAGAAAGCTTATGTTTAATAATTTTTCGTTTACAAGAGAAAAAATTTCAGAATTTGAAAAATTAGATATTGAAGTAAAATCAACAGTTTTAAATAAATATCCATGTGTGATTTTTGAATATGAAATAGATGAAAATATTCCCGGAAAAGTTGGAGAAGAAAATGGAATATTCTTTAAAATAGATTCAATTCAATTAATATGCTTTAATACAGGAATATGTTTTGAAGTAATAAAAACACATATTGAAAATAGTGAATTATTTGATGATGCATTAGACTTTAATTATAAGTTTAAAAATGTAAATTATTCAAATGAAACTATTCAAGAGGATGAAAAAATAAAAATTCAAACAAATAATTTTGAAAATATGCAAGATGTTAGAAAATTAATAAACAGTTTAATTATAAAAACAGAATTAACAGAAAAGTTAGATATTGATACAGAAAAACTATATACATATGCGTATATATGTATTGACCAGGAAAGTTGGAATGACAACAAAAATTTTGAAGGAATAAAAAATGAATTTGAGAAATTTGCAAATGTTTTGCCAAGTAATTACAATGTTAGAGGCGAGAAAATAAAAACATACGATATTGCAAGATTTAAATATGCAAAAATTGGATTAACAAAAACTTCAACCACACTTTTAACTTCTGGAACAGAAATATATAACTACACAAAACTTCCATATGAATTTGAAAATCAATATTTTTATACATATATAATAGAATTGTATAAAAATATATATTTGAAAAAAATAGCTGTAGAATACAAAAAAAATAAAACACAAGAAACAAGAAAAAAATTTATAAACTTTAGTAAAAATATTTGGATTCAAGAAATAACAAGTCAAAATGAAGGAAATAACTTTGCAAAAAATTGGAAGAAAGTATTAGAATTAGAAACAGAATATAAAGAAGTAAAAAATAAATACGACTTAATGTATAAAGAGTCTGAATTAGAAAAAAATGAAAAAATAAATAAAATAATTTTAGTAGTTTTATTTATTTCATTAGTGTTAAATATTATAAATTTTTGTATATTGTTAAAATAAAGGGAGAAACAATGAATATATATTGCGGAACAGATATAATAGAAATAGAAAGAATAAAAGAATCTATTGAGAAAATGAACGACCTATTTATAAATAGAATATACACTGAAAAAGAAATAGAATACTGTGAAGCAAGAGGAAAACAAAAGTACCAGCATTATGCTGCAAGATTTGCATCAAAAGAAGCAGTGTTCAAAGCAATTTCAATAAAATTACAAAGCAAATATCAAATAGAATGGAAAGATATAGAAATTATAAATGATGAAAATTTAAGACCTGCTGTAAATTTAAAGAAAAAAGTTGAAGGAATAAACAATATAGATATTAGTATTTCCCATTGTAAAGAATATGCAGTTGCAATGGTAGTTGTAACTTGTGAAGGATAAGAGGCGAAAAATGAAAATTTTTGATACACATGCACATTATGATGATGCAAAATTTGATGAAGATAGAGAAGATTTATTAAAAAAAATATATGATTTTGGAGTAAAAAAATATGTAAATGTAGGTTGTGATATTGATACAAGCAAAAAATCAATAGAACTTGCAAATACACATAATTTTATATATGCTAGTTGTGGAATACATCCAAGCGAAATAAAAGAAGAATATATAGAACAAATAAAAGAAATAGAAAAATTAGCTCAAAATGATAAAGTAGTTGCAATTGGAGAAATCGGTTTAGATTACCATTGGGATAAAGAAAATAAAGAATTGCAAAAAGAAGTGTTTTTAAAACAAATAGATATAGCTAATAAACTAAAATTACCAATTATAATTCATACAAGAGAGGCAATTCAAGACACCATAAATATATTAAAAAAATGTAAATTGAAGAGTGGTGGAATTTTACATTGTTGTCCATTTAATAAAGACTTAGTAGAAACAGGATTAGAAGCAGGTTTATATATAGCTTTTGGAGGTACATGTACATTCAAAAATTCAAAAAATGCAAGTGAAATAATAGAAATTGTTCCTATTGAAAAAATGCTTGTAGAAACAGATAGTCCATATTTAGCACCAGAACCAAAGAGAGGTACCCGTAACGATTCTAGAAATTTAGAATTTATTATAAACAAGATAGCTGAAGTAAAAAATATTCCTTCAGAAGAAGTTGCAAATAAAACTTTTGAAAATGCAATTAAAATTTTTCAAATAAAGGAATAAATTGGTAAAAACAATCATAAAATAATAAAAAAAGTTACAAAAAAGGAAGAGGACAATCTACGGAAATAGAGGAATTTGTGACTTTTTGAAAACAAATATTTTGAAAATTTGACACAACAAAGAAAATACGATATAATACATTTGTTGCCTAAGGAGGTAAAAATGATTAGTAAAAGAAAAAAGAAACAATTAGCAATTAAAAGAGTGCTAGGGATAACATTAAGTTTAATTATTTTATTTGGTTTGTGTGCTTTTGCAGCAAATACTAAATTAAGCAAAGTAAAAATTATATCTTCAAACAATTATGAAATGACAACAGTTACAACAAAAACTAAAGTTTCAGAAATATTAGAAGATAATCATATAGTAGTTTTACCAGAAGAAAAGGTTGAACCATCTCTTGAAGATGAAATTGGAGAAAATAGAACAATAAAAATTTTAAATAAATCTGAAGAAGAAAAAGTTGTAGAAACAGCAGAAACAACAACTAATATTTCAGAAGAAGAAATAAAAAATGCATATGCAACTGTAACAGAAAAAATTGAAGTTGTTCAAGAGCCAATTCCATTTGAAACAATAACAAAAGATGTTTCAAATTCATCAACAGAAACAACAGATAGAGTTCTTCAAGAAGGAAAAGAGGGTATTAAAGAAGTTACTTATAAAGTAAAATACCAAAATAATGCAGAAATAGAAAGAACAAAAATATCAGAAGTTGTTGTTCAAGAACCAGTAAATAAAGTAATACAAGTAAAATCTAAAACAACAAACAGATCTGAGGTATCTAGAACAGAAACAAAAACAACTGAAAATCCAGCAAGTAGTTCAAAATCTGGATTGGCTGCAAAAGTTGAAGGAAAAACACCAGTAGTAAAAACAATGAATATGTCAGCATATACAGCATCAACTTGTGGAAAAAGTGCAGGTTCTTCAGGATATGGAGTTACATCATCAGGTTCTAAAGCAAGTTCATGGTATACATTAGCTGCAGGAAAATCATACCCAGTTGGAACAATTATATATATACCATATTTCCAAAATAAACCAAATGGAGGATGGTTCGTTGTTCAAGACAGAGGTGGAGCAATAACAAATAATAGAATTGACGTATATATGTCAACATATAATGAATGTATAAATTTTGGTAGAAGAAATTTAGAGTGTTATATATATCAATAATAAAAAATCCGCTTATGCGGATTTTTTATATTATAGGAAATTTTCATTTGGAATGTAGGGGGCGGACGTCTCTGACCGCCTGAAAATGTTTTTGGTATTATAAAAACTGACGTCAAATGTTGTAGGGGTCGGCGTCCTCGACGACCCGTTAAAAATAAAATAAAAAAACATAATTATAATGAAATTTATTCAATTCCTCGGCGGCATTACGTATTAAAAGAAATTGTAAAATTAATATCATATATTGCAGGGGAGGGTGCGAAGACACTTGATTTTAATATATTTTTATTATATAAATAATTGCATAATGTATTTTTATAGGAGGAAGAGATGAAATTAATTTCGTGGAATGTAAATGGTATAAGAGCATGCTTAAATAAAGGTTTTTTAGATTTTTTTAATAAAGAAAATGCAGATATATTTTGTATTCAAGAAACAAAAATGCAGGAAGGACAAATAGAATTAAAACTAGAAGGATATTATCAATATTGGAATAGTGCAGAGAAAAAAGGATATTCAGGAACAGCAATTTTTACAAAAGTAAAACCATTAAAGGTATTTTATGGAATTGGAATTGAAGAACACGATAAAGAAGGAAGAGTAATAACTTTAGAATTTGATAAATTCTATATGGTTAATGTATATACTCCAAACTCAAAAAGAGAGTTAGAACGTTTAGAATATAGAATGGTATGGGAAGATGAATTTAGAAAATATTTACTTAAATTAAATGAAACCAAGCCAGTAATTATGTGCGGAGATTTAAATGTGGCTCATGAAGAAATAGATTTAAAAAATCCAAAAACAAACAGACACAATGCAGGATTTACAGATGAAGAAAGAAATAAAATGACAGAATTATTAAAAAGTGGGTTTACAGATAGTTTTAGATATTTATATCCTGAAAAAGAAAATATATATAGTTGGTGGTCATATATGTTTCATGCAAGAGAAAAAAATGCTGGATGGAGAATAGATTATTTTATAGTATCAAAATCAATAGAAACACAAATAAAAGAAGCAACAATATATACAGAAATACTAGGTAGCGATCACTGCCCAGTGGGACTTGAAATAAAAATTTAATAAATAAATTGTTTTTTATATCTTGGTGTCGCAAGCTTATATTAAAAAAATTGATTTAAATCGTTGTAGGGGCGGACGCCTCTGTCCGCCCGCGTATGGAAAAAGTAAGTTTATTATAATTATGTTTTATAAAAATATTATCGTCAAATGTTGTAGGGGTCGGCGTACCTAAAGGTATAACGGATTTGTAATCTCACATACGTTCGAACAACTCCGAAATGCTCGACGACCCGTGTGGCGAAGCAACTATTTATTTTCTATAAAACTACTTTCAATTTTTTCGAAAAGTGTTTTATATTTGTTCATATTTTTTGTTATAACTTCTAAATCTAAAACATAAATTTTAGAATCTGTTTCAATCCAAACAATTTCAGCGTATAAATCTTTTCCGTAGTCTGAATCAGAATATGTATAGCTATATTTATATGAATTATAATTTTGTATTGATATTTTTTGAACATCCAAAATATTATTAAAATTTGAAAGTGTTTTGCTAACATTTTCTTTTTCATTTTTAACTGTTTCTTCTAAATTAATCTCGGTTTTTTTATCTATAACTGTACTATATAAAAACATTTCATCTTTAACAGAATATAAATCTAAAGTATAATTTTGCTCACTAGATTCTTTTATTTTATACTTTATTCTATTTGGAATTGTAAGTTTAAAGCTATTATCATAAGATGAGATATCCGTTGAACAAAAATAAGTTTGATAAATTTTATGGCTAGCAAAAGCAAGCACAATAATTAAAATTATAATAAATATTAAAATAAAAAAATGTTTCTTTTTCATTTTGTCCTCCTAAAAACAATTATTTTTAACTATTTTCAAATATTATTGTCATCAATATAATCATTTTACAACAAAATAAAAAAAATAGCAAAGGAATTGTAAAATTTTTGAATGTAGGGGCGGACGCCTCTGTCCGCCCTAAAATAATGTTTTTAATTAGTAAATGACAAATAAATTGTTTTTTATACCTTGGTGTCGCAATCTTCGGAATTGAAAATGGCCTATAGACCATTTAGCACGCAATTATTTTTTTCATAAAATTAATTTCTATATTTTCATTAATAATATATAAATTAAAAAAATGAAGATTGCTCCAAATCGCATTCGCAGAGAAATCTGCTCGTTTGGTCGCTTACGCGGTATTTCAAAACAAATATATTTGTCATATGGCAACAAAAATCAAGTTCAAAAAATTAAAGCAACAAAATAAAAAAAATATCAATAAAACATTGACATAATACTGTAAAATATGGTAATATATAAAAGATATTTTGACGTTTATAAAACGTAATATTAATAATAAAAAATAAAGGTGATTAAAATAAATAAAATATTTTAGAAATAATTTATAAATTTAATAAAAGGTAGGATTAATTTTTTACATAAATTGAACTACCTTTTTGTTGTTACCTTAAATTCAATGTTTATATTTGTTTAAAAAGAGGAATTAAAATTAAGGAAAGTATTTAAAAAATTAAATTAGGGCAGTATTTATTTTTTTAAGTAAAGGAATTAATATTTAAGAAGGACTTTTTAAACGTTCATATAAAAGCAAGTAATTGCTAAAATTTTTTCAAATCTGCTTAAATATATTTTTGAGGTGATTTTAAAGTGGTTAAAGATATTAAACACGAAAAATGCACACGTAAAACGTTTGCGAAAGTTGGCGATTATATCGATATGCCAAACCTTATTAAAGTACAAAAGGATTCTTACGATTGGTTTATAGAAGAAGGGTTAGGAGAAGTTTTAAAAGATATATCACCAATTATTGACTACTCAGGAAATTTAGTTCTTGAATTTTTCGATTATTACATGGAAGAAAAAACAAAGTATTCTTTGGAAGAAGCAAAAGAAAGAGATGCAACATATTCTACAAGACTACATGTTAAAGTTAGATTAATTAACCGTGAAACAGGTGAAATTAAAGAGCAAGAAATCTATTTAGGAGATTTCCCACTTATGACTGAAAGTGGAACATTTGTAATAAATGGTGCAGAGAGAGTTGTAGTAAGCCAATTAGTTCGTTCACCAGGATGTTACTATGCAGAAAGTTATGATAAAGTAGGTAAAAAATTGTATACTTCAACTGTTATGCCAATTCGTGGTGCATGGCTAGAATATGAAACAGATAGTAACAATGTATTCTATACTCGTGTTGATAGAACAAGAAAACTACCTGTAACAGTTCTATTAAGAGCATTAGGTTTAGAAACAGATGAACAAATTTTAGCATTCTTTGGAGATGAAGAAAAATTAAAAGCAACAATGCAAAAAGATACTGTTAGAACTACAGATGAAGCATTAATTGAAATATACAAAAAATTAAGACCTGGAGAATTACCAACAGTAGAAGCTGCAAGAAACTTGTTTAATGGACTACTATTTGATGATAGAAGATATGACTTAGCAAAAGTTGGTAGATATAAGTTTAATAAGAAATTGAGTATAGCAAGTAGAATTTCAGGAAGAGTTGCTTATGCAGATATAATAAATCCTGAAACAGGAGAAGTTTTAGTAGAAAAAGACAATGTTATAACAAAAGAAATAGCAGAAGAAATTCAAAATGCTGGAATTAATTCAGTAGATTTAAAAGTTAATGATAAACCTGTTAAAGTAATAGGAAATGGAACAGTTAACATTCACAAAGTATTAACAGATGTTGATATTAGTTCTTTACATATTAAAGAAATGGTTAACTATGAAGTTCTTAAAAATATTATAGAAAATACAGATTCAAAAGAATTAGTAAAAGCATTAAAAGAAAGATATACAGAATTAGTACCAAAACATGTAACAACAGAAGATATTTTAGCTTCAGTTAACTATTTATTAAACTTAGAACATGGAATTGGATATATAGATGATATTGACCACTTAGGTAATAGACGTATAAGATGTGTTGGAGAATTATTACAAAATCAATTTAGAATTGGTTTAACGAGACTTGAAAGAGTTGTTCGTGAAAGAATGACAATACAAGACTTAGATGTAATAACACCACAAACATTAATAAATACAAAACCAATTACATCTTCAATTAGAGAATTCTTTGGAAGTTCACAATTATCACAATTTATGGATCAAACAAACCCACTTTCAGAGTTAACTCATAAAAGAAGAATTTCTGCATTAGGACCTGGAGGACTTTCAAGAGAAAGAGCTGGATTCGAAGTACGTGATATTCACTATACACACTATTCAAGATTATGTCCAATAGAATCTCCAGAAGGACCAAACATTGGACTTATATCAGCACTTTCATCATTTGCAACTATAAATGAATATGGATTTATAGAAGCACCATATAGAAAAGTAAATATGGATACACATCAAGTAACAGATGTAGTAGAATACATGAGTGCAGATGCAGAAGATGGACATTATGTAGCAGAAGCAACAGAACCATTAAACGAAAACAATGAATTTATAAATGACAGAATAAAAGTTAGATACTTAAATGAAATTATAGAAGTAGACAAAAATAAAGTAGATTATATGGATGTTTCACCAAAACAATTAGTTTCAATTGGTGCAGCCATGATACCATTCTTAGAGCATGATGATGCTAAACGTTCACTTATGGGTGCAAACATGCAACGTCAAGCTGTTCCACTTATGATTACAGATTCACCAATAGTTGGAACTGGAATGGAATATAGAGCAGCAAAAGACTCTGGAATATTAATATTAGCTGAAGACGATGGTGTAATAGAAAATGTTACGGGAGATTGTATTACAGTTAAGTATAACAATGGACAAACAAAGAAACATAAACTTTTAAAATTTAAAAGAACAAATGGTGGTACATGTATAAACCAAAGACCAATTGTTGTTAAAGGTGAAAAAGTTAAAAAAGGAGATTGCATAGCAGATGGACCATCAACACAAAATGGAGAAATGGCACTTGGTAAAAACGTTTTAGTAGCATTCTCAACATGGGAAGGATATAACTACGAAGATGCTATTCTTATAAATGAAAGACTTGTTAAGGAAGATGTTTATACATCTATACACATTGAAGAATATGACTGTGAATGTAGAGATACAAAATTAGGACCAGAAGAAATAACAAGAGATATACCAAACGTTGGTGAAGACAGTTTAAAAGACTTAGACGAAACAGGTATAATAAGAATAGGTGCAGAAGTTAGACCAGGAGATATATTAGTAGGAAAAGTTACTCCAAAAGGAGAAACAGAACTTACAGCTGAAGAAAGACTTTTAAGAGCTATCTTTGGTGAAAAAGCTAGGGAAGTAAGAGATACATCACTTAGAGTACCACATGGAGAAGCAGGAACAATAGTAGATGTAAAAATATTTACTAGAGAAAATTCAGACGAATTAGGACCTGGAGTAAATCAAATTATAAGATGTTATATAGCAACAAAAAGAAAAATATCAGTTGGAGATAAAATAGCTGGACGTCATGGTAACAAAGGTGTTATTTCAAGAATATTACCAGAAGAAGATATGCCATTCTTACCAGATGGTACACCAGTAGATATCTTACTAAACCCATTGGGTGTGCCTTCTCGTATGAATTTAGGTCAAGTATTAGAGGTTCACTTAGGAGGAGCCGCAAAAGCTCTAGGATGGAAAGTTGCTACACCAGTATTTGATGGTGCAAGTGAAGAAGAGATTGTCGAATTATTAAAAGAATCTGGACTTTCACCAGATGGAAAAACAATTCTTTACGATGGAAGAACAGGAGATCCGTTTGATAAGCCAATAACAGTTGGTGTTATGTATATGTTAAAACTTCACCACTTAGTTGATGATAAAATACATGCTCGTTCAACTGGACCATACTCACTTGTTACACAACAACCACTTGGAGGTAAAGCACAATTCGGTGGACAACGTTTTGGAGAGATGGAAGTTTGGGCATTAGAAGCATATGGAGCAGCACATACGTTGCAAGAAATCTTAACAGTAAAATCAGACGACGTTGTAGGAAGGGTAAAAACTTATGAAGCAATTGTTAAAGGTGAAAATATTCCAAAACCAGGAGTACCAGAAAGCTTCAAAGTATTAGTAAAAGAATTGCAATCTTTAGGATTAGATATACGTTTATATTCTGATAATGACAAAGAAATAGAATTAAAAGAAGATATAGACGAGGGAATAGACTTTAACTTAGAAAAGAAGAAAAAAGAAGAACAAGTATTGCTTGAAAAAGAATTAGAAGAGAACTATGTTCCAGCTGATGAAGAAACTAAGGACGTATCAGAATTAGAAGATAGTGACGAATTATTTGAAGATTCAGATATACTAGACGAAAATGACTTTGAAGATGATATAACAGATGTATATGATAATGACTTAGCAGAAGATAATATAGAAGATGATGAAGATCTAGATTATTAAAAATGGAGGTTAGAAATTGGAAGTAAGAGGTTAGAAAATAAAAATTCTAACTTCTGCCATCTATTTTACTAACATCAATATAATTAAATAATATTTTAAAAATTTATAAAATAACCCAAAGGAATTGCACAGCTGTGAAAATTTTACAAATTGTTTAAAATAGCCAAATACAAATAATAAATCCAAGGGGGAAAAATAGTGGAAGAATTAAACGTATTGGAAAAAATTAAAATAGGTTTGGCTTCTGACGAAAAAATAAGAGAATGGTCAAAAGGAGAAGTAAAAAAACCAGAAACTATAAACTATAGAACATTAAAACCAGAAAAAGACGGCTTATTCTGTGAAAAAATATTTGGACCTACAAAAGACTGGGAATGTCATTGTGGTAAATATAAAAGAGTTAGATATAAAGGAATTGTATGTGATAGATGTGGTGTAGAAGTTACAAAATCTAAAGTAAGAAGAGAAAGAATGGGGCATATTGAACTTGCAGCTCCAATAGCACATATATGGTATTTTAAAGGAATTCCAAGTAGAATAGCATTAATGTTAGACATTTCACCTAGAAACTTAGAAAAAGTTGTATATTTTGCATCATATATAGTTACAGACAAAGGAACATCAGGATTAGTTAAAGCACAAGTTCTAACAGAAAAAGAATACACAGATGCCATTGAAAAATATGGTAGAGGAAGCTTTAAAGCAGAGATGGGAGCAGAAGCTTTATTAAAACTACTTAAAGAAATAGACTTAGATAAGCTTTCAGAAAAACTAAAAAAAGAAATAGAAAATGCAAGTGAACAAAAAAAGGTGAAACTTGTAAAAAGATTAGATACAGTAGAAGCATTTAGACTTTCTGGAAACAGACCAGAATGGATGATAATGAATGTAGTACCAGTTATTCCACCAGAATTAAGACCAATGGTACAATTAGATGGTGGTAGATTTGCTACATCAGACTTAAACGATTTATATAGAAGAGTTATAAATAGAAATAACAGATTAAAAAGACTATTAGAATTAGGAGCTCCAGAAATAATTGTAAGAAACGAAAAAAGAATGTTACAAGAATCTGTAGATGCACTTATAGATAATAGTAGACGTGGAAGACCAGTTACAGGAGCAGGAAATAGAGCACTTAAATCTTTATCAGACATGCTAAAAGGAAAACAAGGTAGATTCCGTCAAAACTTACTAGGAAAAAGAGTTGACTACTCTGGACGTTCAGTTATCGTTGTTGGTCCAGAACTTAAAATATACCAATGTGGTGTTCCAAAAGAAATGGCTGTTGAATTATTCAAACCATTTGTAATGAAAGAATTAGTTGAAAGAGGATTAGCACACAACATAAAAAATGCTAAGAGAATGGTAGAAAGATTAAGACCAGAAGTATGGGGAATATTAGAAGAAGTTATAAAAGACCACCCAGTAATGTTAAACCGTGCGCCTACACTTCATAGACTTGGTATTCAAGCATTTGAACCAGTTTTAGTAGAAGGTAGAGCAATAAAACTTCACCCATTGGTATGTACAGCTTTCAATGCTGACTTCGATGGTGACCAAATGGCTATTCACTTACCATTAACACCAGAAGCACAAGCAGAAGCAAGATTCTTAATGCTTTCAGTAAACAACTTATTAAAACCACAAGATGGTAAACCAGTAACAGTTCCAGGTCTAGATATGATTCTAGGAAGCTACTACTTAACAATGACATTGGATGGAGAACTAGGAGAAGGAAAATACTTCAAAGACCCTGAAGAAGCAATAATGGCATATGAAAACCACGATGTTGGAATCCATGCAAAAATATTTGTTAGAGTAACAAAGGAAATAGATGGAGAATTAAAAACTAAAAAAATAGAAACAAGTGTTGGAAGAATTTTATACAATCAAGGAATACCACAAGATTTAGGATTTATAGATAGAAAAGAAGATCCGTTCCAATACGAAATTAATTTCCCTATAATGAAGAAAAATATGGGAGACATAGTAGAAAGAGTAATTAGAAAACATGGTCTATCAGAAGCAGCAGAAGTTTTAGATTATATTAAATCAATGGGATATAAATATTCTACGCTTGCAGGTGTTACATATTCTATGGCAGATGTTAAAGTACCACCAGCTAAAAAAGAAATATTAGCAGAAGCAGATAAAAAAGTAGAAACAATAAGAAAACAATATGCAAGAGGTCTTATAACAAACGACGAAAGATATCAAGCAGTTATTTCAGTATGGGAGCAAGCAACTAAAGATGTTAGTAAGGCCATGGAAGAAAACTTCGATGACTTAAACCCAGTATTTATGATGGTTAAATCTGGAGCCAGAGGTAACATGAACCAATTGAGACAAATCGCTGGTATGCGTGGACTTATGGCAAGTACAACAGGTAAAGCCGTTGAAATTCCAATTAAAGCATCTTTCGCTGAAGGACTAGATCCACTAGAATACTTTATTTCAGCCCATGGAGCTCGTAAAGGACTTTCAGATACAGCTTTAAGAACAGCTGATTCAGGATACCTAACAAGAAGACTAGTTGATGTTTCACAAGACATAATAGTTAGAGAGCACGACTGTGGAAGTCACGATGGAATAGTATTGTGTGACATAAAAGAAGGAAATCAAGTAATTGAAAAATTGCATGAAAGACTAATTGGAAGATTTGTAATAGAAGACTTAAAAGATCCAAAAACAGGAGAAATATTAGTAGATACAAAAACAATGATAACAGATGATATTGCAGATAAAATAGTTGCAGCAGGAATAGAAAAAGTTAAAGTACGTTCAGTACTTGGATGTAGATCAAAACACGGTGTATGTCAAAAATGTTATGGTATGGGACTTGCAAGACGTGAAATGGTAAATATTGGTGAAGCTGTAGGAATTATAGCAGCACAATCAATAGGTGAGCCAGGAACACAGCTTACTATGAGAACTATTCACTCTGGTGGTGTTGCAGGTGTTGCAGATATCACTCAAGGTCTTCCAAGGGTTGAAGAGCTATTCGAAGCTAGAAAACCAAAGGGATTAGCAATAATTACAGAAATAGATGGTAGAGTTAAAATTTCAGAAGACAAGAAGAAAAAAGAAGTAATAATAACATCAGACGATAATTCTAAATCATACACAATACCATTTGGTTCAAAATTAAAAGTAGAAGACGGAGACATGGTAGAGGCTGGAGATCCATTAACAGAAGGATCAATAAATCCAAATGACATATTATTAATAAAAGGTGCAGAAGGAGTTTACACATACCTAGTACAAGAAGTACAAAAAGTATACAGAAACCAAGGTGTTGATATAAACGATAAACACGTTGAAGTAATAGGTAGACAAATGCTTAAAAAAGTAAGAGTCGAAGATAATGGAGATACAGATATGTTCCCAGGAGCATTAATAGATATGTACGAATTTGAAGGCAAAAACAAAGATGCAGAAGAAAAAGGACTTAGACCAGCAACAGGAAAAAGAGTACTACTTGGAATAACAAAAGCAGCACTTGCTACAGAAAGTTTCTTATCAGCAGCATCATTCCAAGAAACAACAAGAGTATTAACAGAAGCTGCAATAAAAGGAAAAGTAGATGACTTAGAAGGACTAAAAGAAAACGTAATAATAGGAAAATTAATACCAGCAGGAACAGGAATGGACAAATACAAAGAAATAAAAATCAACACAGAGCAAGAATTAGAAGAAACAACAAATATAGAGACAGCAGAATAAAAATAAAAAAATAGTAAAAATGTTTAACCAACATTTTTACTATTTTTTCGTTTATAAGGTTTAGAATCATCTGTTAAACCAACAATATAATCAAGGCTTGTATTATAATAAAGAGCAAGTTTAATTAATAATTCAGTAGGAATAGTTCTATTCCCAAGTTCATATTCAGAATAATACTGCTGAGAAATTCTTAAAATTTCGGCAACATCTTTTTGAAATTTATCGTTATCTTCTCTTAAATCTTTTAATCTATGAAATCTAATATTAATCACCGCCAAATTAATAAATAATAATAAATTAATAATAACAGAGTAAGCCGTAATAAAGAGCGAAATACACAATTTTTTATGTATTGACGAAACATAAAAAATTATGTACAATAAAATTAGAGAACAATGTTATAAAAACATTAAAAAGGAGAAAAAACAAATGAAAAATATAAATAAAAATGAATCAAATATTCCAACATCAAAATACCAACGTTCAACCTCCAATTCCGCAATAACATTAGTCGCACTTGTTATAACAATAATAATATTGTTAATTTTAGCAGGAATAACTTTAAGCTTAACATTAGGAGATAATGGAATTTTTAATAAAGCACAAATTTCAAAAGAAAAAACAAATTATTCAGAAGCAGAAGAAAGTTTGAATTTAATGCTATTAGATATAAAAACAGAAATAATTTCTGTAGAAAAAAGAGATACTAAAATAAAAGATTTAGATAGATTAAAAGAAAAAGAAGATGTAGAAAAAATAGAATACATTAGTGAACAGACATCAACAGAAATAACAGATGTAGAAAATCCAACACATGCACTTGTAACATATAAAGGATATATATTTAAAATAGATAAAACTTTAAAAATAATATCTAAAATTGATAAAGAAGAAAAAGAAGAAGATAGTAAAACATTAGGATATGTAGAAGATGGACTAAAAGTACTATATGATGGAAAACAAAATACAAAAAGTGGACACAATGAAAAGAGTAATATATGGGAGAACTTAATAGAAGATGAAGATATAAAGAATAGTATGGATGGACAATTGCAAAATATTAATTTTACAACTGAAAGCGGATGGACAGAAAATTCATTAATACTAGATGGAATAAATGATTGGGTAAAAATGGGATATTTTTATAGTGAAAATATGACTATAGAAATTTGTGCAAAGCCTTTGGATGTTTCTATTGGAAAAGGTCAATATTATATTGATAATTTACAAAATGGTGGTATTTCTATAATAAAAGATAAAAGAGATTTTAATACTGGAGATATATATACTTCTGATTATAAAAAAGTATCAAATGATCAAGAGATAAAAATAAATCAAATATATTCAATGTCAACAGGTATAGATAATCAAAAGATGTATTTTAATGAAAATGAAAAATATACAAATATAAAAAATACAATAATATTAAAAGGTCCAGAAAATGATACAATGTTTGTATTAGGTACAAATCCAAATGGAACGATTGAAGATTTACTTGAAGGGGAAACAAGAACTAATATGGAGGTATATTCAGTAAGAATATATGATAGATGTTTAACACAAGAAGAAGTAAAGCAAAATTATGAAAATGATAAAAAAAGATTTAATATAAAAGAAAAGCCAGATATTAAAACGCCAGAATATGTAACAAATGGATTGGTAAGTCTATTAGATGCAGAAAAGAATACAAAATATGGACATAGCAAAAGAACAGCAATATGGCAAAACTTAGCAGGAACAACCAATGCGAGTTTAAAAAATGTAAATAATACATTAGAAAGCGGATGGACAGAAAATTCATTAATACTAGATGGAATAAATGATTGGGTAAATGTGGGATATTACTATAATAGCAATATGACAATAGAAATCGTTGCAGAACCACTGAATATAGTTGATGACAAAACTCAATATTTTTTAGCGAATGTGCAAAGTGGTGGAATTGGAATTTATAAAAATAGAAAGCGTAAAAATAGCAATGAGATATATGTATCTGGATATAAATATATAGTTAGTGAAAATGAAATAATAAAAAATAAATTATATTCAATGTCAACAGGATTTAATGGGACAGAAATGTACTTTAGTGAAAATGGTACAAAATATAAGGCGAATTATACTGGCAGTATTGGAAATCCAAATTCGTCGACAGTATTTGCAATAGCAGTAGATCCTGAAGGAACAAATGATACTACAGGAAGCACTGAAGAGAGGTTTAATATGAAAGTATATTCAGTAAGAATATACAATAGATGTTTAACCGAAGAAGAAATAAAACACAACTATGAAATAGATAAAGCAAGATTTGGAATAAAAGAATAAGAGGTAAGGGTGGTCACAGGCTGCCTTTTCTTTATATTTTTATTTTATATGTAGGGAAGGATGCCTCTGTCCGCCCGTGTGGCTTTAAATAAATTGAATATTGACTAAACATAAAAAATTATGTACAATAAAATCAGAGAATAATGTTGAAAAGCATTAATAAGGAGAGAAAACAAATGAAAAAATACAATATTAAAACAATGGAAAAGTTTAAATTAAAAGCTGTAGGGGCGGATACCTCTGTCCACCTAAGAAAAATCAAAATAGAAATAATATAATAACATTCGACAAACGTAAATCAAACGTTGTAGGGGTCGGCGTCCCCGACGACCCGCAATCAAAATATAAATATATAAATAAACCAATGTCAAATGAGATATCAAAATATTATTATACATTTTTGAAAATAGAAAAAGACAATAAAACGGGTCGCCCTAAGGACGCACAACCCCTACAGGTGATAAAATCTAATTTTGGTATCACCCTAATTGCCCTAATAATAACAATAATTGTTTTATTAATCCTTACGGGTGTAACATTAAACATGGTAATTGGGGAAAATGGAATAATAAAAAAAGCAAATACTGCAAGTGAAGAAACGAACAAAGAATCTGCAGCAGAAAAACTTAGTTTGAAAATAACTAATGTACAAATTGATAGTTATACTATTAAAAAAAGAATGCCTACCTTACAAGAACTTGCAGATGAATTAGATGAAGATAGTGAAATTGAATACGTAAAAAAGAAAAATGTTGAAGTTGGAAGTTTAGCAAAAGTAGATATAGGAGATGCAACGTCAATATTAACAAAATTAAAAGATTATAAGTATGTATTTGAAATTAATAACAAGTTTCAATTAGCAAGTATTGATGGAAAACAAGTATCAGATAATATTATTAACGGAAGTTCAATTATAAATAATATAGAGATATCAGCTGGAGAAATAGGTGGAGAAACTGCGAATTTTAATATGAATATTAACTATAAAGATGGATATGAAGAAAATGATATTGTTGCATATTTTGTTGTAGTAAATGGTGAAGTAAAAAAATTATATACAACAAAACCAAGTATTATAGAAGACTTAAATATTGCTACAAAATATAGTATATATGTAATGACAGTAGATAGATATGCAGGGATTACAAAATCAAATACAATTGAAATAGAAACAAAAGACATGATAAGTCAAGAACTCGAATTTCCAATGATAACATCGAGTGGAATAAAAAATGTAATAAATAAATACAAAGATGGAAGAACGGAATATGTATATAATAAAAATAAAGAATGTACATCTAGCGAAGCTGTTGGTAAAAATGCATATGATGGAAATGAAAAAACATTATTTCCAGGAGGAAATGTTAAAAATACGTATATGTCTGTAGATTCTTCTGCGTGGGGAAAAAAATTACTAATTAAATATGAAACTTCATATAAAATGTATCATTTTTATGATTCAAGTGATAAAATATTAAAAGGTAATGATTTTAGAGATAATACAAAAATACTAGATATTCCAAAAGACGCAACAAAATTAAGATTGTATTTTAATGAAGGTGGAGGTATATACGAAATGTATGTACAAGATTAAAAAAAGAGATAATTTTTATAGATGTAAGGGTGGTCACAGGGCCTCCTTTTCTTATTGACAAAATAAGCTTTTTTATGTAAAATAGTATAGATAAAAAAATCGGAAGAAAGAGGATTATTTATGCCAAAAAATAAAGATGGAATATTTGACAATTTGGTATCGAAAACAAAAATATATTTAATTATAATAGCTGTATTATTTATAATTATTTGTGTATATAATAACAAACTAATTATACCAGGTATTATCTTATATATATGTATACTTATGTATACACGTTGGGCAGAAAATAAAAGAACCACAGAAATTTCAAACCATATACAAGAATTATTAATAACAATGGATTCAACTGCAAAAAAAACACTAATAAATTCACCATTACCATTAATAATAGTAGAAACAGATGGAAATATAATTTGGAGAAGTTCAAAATTTGTAAATGAATTTGCGAATATAGATATAAAAAATTATATAGAAGATTTAATAAAAGAAATAAAATTAGATATAGAAAATAACAAAGATGAGAAGTCAAGAAAAATAAAAAAACAAATAGAAATTGGAAGTTCAACATATAAAATTTTAGGAGAATATGTAAAATCTAAAAATAGCAATAAAAAACAAGAAGAAACTTATATGGCTATACTATATTTTGTGGATATAACAGAACAATTAAAAATAAGCAAAAAATATGCAGAAGAAAGCCAATGTATAGGTATAGTAACAGTAGACAACTACGAAGAAATAATGCAAAGAATATCTAATGAAGAAAAACCACGTATAATTGCAGAACTAGAGAAAATGTTATATTCATGGGCTTTAGAAAATAAGGGATTAATAATAAAAACAGAAAGAAATAATTTTGTATATATTTTTGAACATAAATATTTAGAAAAAATGCAAGAAGAAAGATTTCGAATTTTAGATTCAATAAAAGAAATAGATATAGAAGGAAGACTAAATTTAACACTAAGTATAGCAATATCAGATGAAGGAGAAAACAATTATCAAAAATATGAATCTGCTTTGGCAGCAATGGATA
Organism: uncultured Clostridium sp.; assembly: GCA_905200315.1. Next base: position 9,042 of record CAJKKA010000008.1, on the reverse strand, counting down.
TTGTTCTTGGAAGAGGCGGAGACCAAGCTGTTGTAAAAACAAATGGAAAGTTTAAATTTTATGGAGGAGTAACACCGGAAGTAGAAAAAAGAACCAAAGTAAAAGCAAGAGTTTTTGCTCATGCATTAGAAGAATTAATAAGTAATAGCAAAAATGTAATGATAATGGGACATGAACACGGAGATATGGATTCTATGGGATCTAGCTTAGGTGTATACAGATTATCCAAAAGCTTAGGCAAAGAAGCTTATGTAATAAATAACACTTATGGGCTTTCATTAAGTAATTTTATGGAATACTTAAAAACAGACGAAGAATATAAAGAAAATATATTAGATAAAAACGAAGCACTAGATAAAATTACGTCTGAAACATTACTAATAATTGTTGATACACATAAAAAAAATTATGTAGAAGTGCCAGAATTATTAGAAAAAACTGAAAAAGTAGTAATAATAGACCACCACAGAAGAAGTACAGACTATATAGAAAATGCACTGCTTACATTTCAAGAAGTATATGCATCTTCAGCTGCAGAGCTTGTAACAGAAATTTTACAATATACAGAAAAAGATGTAAAATTAAAAAATGTTGAAGTAGAAGCTTTATATGCTGGAATAATGATGGACACAAAAAACTTTACATTTAAAACAGGAGTAAGAACTTTTGAAGCGGCAGCTTACTTACGAAAAAGTGGTATAGATATTATTAAAGTAAAAAAATGGTTTCAAAGTGACTTTGAAACATATAATGCAATTTCAAAAGTTGTAGAAAATGCAGAAATAATAAAAAATACAATAGCAATATCAGTGTACAAAGAAGAAAAAGATACTGGAATAATGTGTGCAAAAGCGGCAGATGAATTACTTACAATATCTAATATTACAGCTTCATTTGTTTTAGGAAGAGAAAATAACAAAGTATGTATAAGTGGTAGATCTGTAGGAGATATAAATGTTCAAATAATACTAGAAAAGCTTGGCGGAGGAGGACATATAACTCTTGCCGGTGCACAAATGGAAGACGAAACAATAGAAGATGCTAAAAAACAATTAATAGAAAAAATTAATGAGTATTTTGACGAAAATATGTAAAAATTATTATATTTAATTTTAGCCAAAATAATGAATTAATCTAAAATTTCATCGAGGCTCCCCATTCACGTCCTTCTAACAAAATTCAAAGAATTTTGAAGAATGCCGGAAAGGTCCCCACTTGCCTCGCGAAATTTGATCTTAATTATTATTTTGTCTTTATATTAAATATTTAAAAGGAGGAAAGGCAATGAAAGTAATTTTAATGCAAGATATAAAAGGTGTAGGAAAAAAAGATGAAGTAATAAATGCAAGTGACGGATATGCACGTAACTTTTTATTTCCTAAAAAAATGGCAGTAGAAGCCAATACAGAAAATATGGCAAAACTAAAAGGAAGAAATGATTCAAAACAACATAAAAAAGATGTACAGAAACAAGAAGCACTAGATATTTCTAAAAAATTAGAAAATATAACACTAACTTTAAAAGTAAAAGCAGGAGAAAATGGAAAAATATTTGGAGGAGTAACTGCAAAAGAAATATCTGAAGAATTAAATAAACAATATCAAATAAAAATAGATAAGAAAAAAATAGATTTAAAAGAAACCATAAAAAATTTAGGAACATTTACAATAGATGCAAAATTGTATGAAGGTGTAATTGGCAAGATTAAAATAAAAATTATATCATTTTAAAAACATAATCATAATGAAATTTATTATAATTATGTTTTATACAAATATATTAATGTCAAACGTTGTAGGGGTCGGCGTCCTTAGGGCGACCCGCAAAAAGAAAAATTGTGTAATCTAAAAAACAGGAGGCAAAAATGGAACTAGGAAAGGTACCACCACACGATATAGAAGCAGAACAAGCGGTTATAGGAAGTATGTTAACAGATAAGGATGCAGTAATATTAGCAATAGAAAAACTAAAACCAGATGCATTTTACAGAGAAGATAATAAGCTAATTTATAGTGCAATTCTAAATTTATATAATAGAGCCGAACCAATAGATGTAATAACATTAAAAGCGGAATTACAAACAAATGGAGATTTAGAAAAAGTTGGTGGACTTGAGTATTTAGTTGAACTTCCAGAAAAAGTTCCTACAACAGCAAATGTCGAAAAATATATAAAAATTGTTGATGAAAAGTATGTATTAAGAAATTTAATAAAAACAGCAAATGAAATAATAGAATTAGGCTATGAACAAACAGATGAAGTAGAAGACATAATGGATAGTGCAGAAAAAAAGATTTTTAACATAATGCAAGGAAGAAATCAAAGAGACTATGCACCTATTAAAGATGTTTTAATAGATTCATTTGCAATGCTAGAGAAATTATATAATAAAAAAGGGGCTGTAACAGGAATTCCAACAGGTTTTATAGATTTGGATAGAAGAACAACCGGCTTACATGGCTCAGAATTAATTATATTAGCAGCAAGACCTGCTATGGGAAAAACTGCTTTTGCATTAAATATTGCAACAAATGTTGCATTAAAAGCAAATGTACCTGTTGCTGTATTTAGCCTAGAAATGTCAAAAGAGCAATTAGTAAACAGAATACTTTCAAGTGAGTCAATGGTAGATAGTAATAAAATAAGAACAGGAAAATTAGATGATTCAGATTGGGCAAAAATAGCAGAAACATTAGGTCCCCTATCAGAAGCAAATATGTATATAGACGATACAGCAGGAATATCTGTTATGGAAATAAGAGCAAAATGTAGAAAGCTAAAATTAGAAAAGGGATTAGGACTTGTAGTAATAGACTATTTACAATTGGTGCAAGGAAGTGGAAAAAGAAATAGTAGTCGTGAGCAAGAAATTTCTGAAATAAGCCGTTCGTTAAAAATATTAGCAAAAGAGCTTGATGTACCAGTTATAGCATTATCTCAATTATCTCGTAGTGCAGAAAAAAGAGATGATAAAAGACCAATGCTTTCAGACTTAAGAGAATCTGGAGCTATAGAGCAAGATGCCGATATAGTAATGTTTTTATATAGAGATGGATACTATGATGAAACAAGTGAAGATGGAAATGTAGCAGAAGTAATACTTGCAAAACACAGAGGTGGATCAACAGGAACGGAAAGATTATTATGGATGGGAGAATATACAAAATTTGTAAATATAGACCGCCATCATTAATAAGAAAATTAATCTAAAATTCCAATAAGATTGTAGGGGCATGGTGCTCTGTGCCCGCAAAAAGGAGAAAAATGTTAGAAGAAAAAATTTTAAATACAATAATTAAATATAAAATGATAGAATCTGGCGACAGCATAGTAATTGGCGTATCTGGCGGACCAGATTCTATGTGCTTATTACAGGCATTAATACAAATAAAAGAAAAAAATAAAATGAATTATAAAATATATGTAGCACATATAAATCATGGATTAAGAAAAGAAGCAGACAGTGAAACTAAATATGTGCAAGATTTTTGTGTAAAAAATAATATAGAATGTTTTGTAAAAAAAGAAAATGTAGAGAAAATTGCAAAAAAGCAAAAAATAGGAACAGAAGAAGCAGGAAGAAAGCTAAGATATAGTTTTTTTGAAGAAATAAAAAATAAAACAAGTTCTAACAAAATAGCGATAGCTCATAATTTAAACGATAAAGTAGAAACAATATTAATGAACATTATAAGAGGAACAGGAACAAATGGATTAACAGGAATAGAACCAATTAGAGAAAATACATATATTAGACCATTAATAGAAATAGAAAGAAGAGAAATAGAAAAATATTGTGAAGAAAATAAATTAGAACCTAAAATAGATAAAACAAATTTTGAAAATATATACACAAGAAATAAAGTTAGAAACTTGCTTATTCCATACCTAAAAAAAGAATTTAATCCTAATATTGTGGATGCAATAGATAAATTATCTAAAATATCCACAGAAGAACAGAATTATTTAAATAAACTTGTCAATAATATATATATATATTTGGTATTAGAAGAAAATATTAATAATGAAACAAACCACAATCAAATTATATTAGATTTAAAAAAATTTAATGCACAAGATGTTGTAATAAAAAGAAAAATTGTTTTATATACTATAAGGAAAGTCTACGGAAATACAAACAATATAGCAAAAATACATATTGATGATATAATAAAAATGTGCGAAAAGAACATTGGAAATAAGTATTTAACACCACATAAAAATATAAAAGTATATGTAAAAAAAGGTAAAATTTTTTTTATGGCTTAGAATAGGCTTCCGTAGTAAAACCCTTGTAACACAACTGTTACAAAGAAAAAGTTTTGCAAAAACTATTGAAAATGAATATTATATATGTTATAAAATTTAAGCAAGAGAAATTAAGATGTTTGAGGTTAGAAGTTTGAAGTTGAAATATTAAGTCCAACCTCCAACATCTAACATATAATATCAAACTTAAGGAGGAATTAAAGTTGAAGAATGGTATAAAAACCTTAGCCATGTGGTTAATAATTGGAGTTATATTTGTAGTATTGGTATCTGCAGTATTAGATAACTCAGAATCCAAAATGACTTATTCTGAATTAATTTCTGCAATGGAAGCGGGAAATGTTACAAGTATTGAAATTAATTCAGATGGAAATAAAGCATTTGTAGAATTAAAAGGTCAAACAATAGAAAAAGAAGTAAATATACCAAACTTAGAAAGTTTTATGAATTATGCTAATGAAGGATTAGTAGCAGGAAACTTTAAATTAACAGAAAAATCTGAATCTGTATTAATTACAATACTTTCATTACTTTCACCATTTGGAATTGCAATTATCTTCTTATTATTCTGGTTCTTGTTAATGAATCCTGCAAGCCAAGGCGGAAACAAAACAATGTCATTTGGCAAGAGTAAAGCCAGAGTATTAAATGGAGCAGAAAAAGCAAAAGTTACATTTAAAGATGTAGCTGGTGTAGATGAAGAAAAAGAAGAATTAGAAGAAATAGTAGAATTTTTAAAAACACCAAAAAAATTCACAGATATGGGAGCAAGAATTCCTAAAGGAGTGCTTTTAGTAGGTCAACCAGGAACAGGTAAAACATTACTTGCAAAAGCAGTTGCAGGAGAAGCAGGAGTACCATTCTTTATAATAAGTGGTTCAGACTTTGTAGAAATGTTTGTTGGTGTAGGAGCTTCAAGAGTTAGAGACCTATTCGAACAAGCTAAGAAAAACGCACCATGTATAATATTTATAGATGAAATAGATGCAGTAGGACGTCAAAGAGGAGCAGGACTTGGTGGAGGACACGATGAAAGAGAACAAACACTTAACCAATTACTTGTTGAAATGGACGGATTTAGTGCAAACGAAGGTGTAATAGTAATTGCAGCAACAAATAGACCAGATGTATTAGATAAAGCATTATTAAGACCAGGAAGATTTGATAGACAAATAGTAGTTTCAGCACCAGATGTAAAAGCAAGAGAAGAAATTTTAGAAGTACATTCAAGAAAGAAAAAACTAGGAGAAGATGTAGACTTAAAATTAATAGCAAAAAATACAGCAGGATTTGCTGGAGCAGACCTTGAAAATGTATTAAATGAAGCAGCACTACTTGCAGCAAGAAGAAATTTAGAAGAAATAGGAATGAAAGAAATAGAAGATGCCATGGTAAAAGTAACTATGGGACCAGAAAAGAAATCTCGTGTAAGAAGTCAAAAAGAAAACAAATTGGTAGCATACCATGAAGCAGGTCATGCAGTAGTAAGTAGATACTTACCAACACAAGACCCAGTACATCAAATATCAATAGTTCCAAGAGGAATGGCTGGTGGTTATACAATGTATAGACCAACAGAAGATAAATCATTTATGTCTAAAACAGAAATGGAAGAAAATATTGTATCATTACTAGGTGGTAGAGTTGCAGAAAAATTAATATTAGATGATATTTCAACAGGAGCAAGTAACGATATAGAAAGAGCAACAAAAATTGCAAGAAGTATGGTAACAAAATACGGAATGAGCGACAGAATAGGTGCAATGATGTTAGGCTCAAGTCAAGAAGAAGTATTCTTAGGAAGAGACTTTGCACAAGGAAAAGAATATTCAGAAGAAACAGCATCACTAGTAGATACAGAAACAAAAAGAATAATAGATAAAGCTTATGAACAAGCAATAGACATATTAAATACACATATCGATAAGCTACATGCAGTAGCAAAAGTATTATTAGAAAAAGAAAAAATAGAAGGCGAAGAATTCGACGAAATATTCGCAGAAGAAAATTAAAAAAAAGCAGGAGACTATCTTAGGTCTCCTGCTTTTTTTAGGTATGGGCAAAGATATATATTTCTGTTGTTAATGTCAATACAAAAATGTACAATTTTTCAAATTTATTGATGCACAAAATTGTACATTTTTAAATTTGATTTTTTGTACATTCTTATATTATCATTAACATCTAACTTCCAATCTCCAACCTCAATGCAATTAATAATTTACAAATAGGGCGACAGGGGCGTCGCCCACTACGCTCTCATACAATATAAAAATGTCCTGAAAATTATTTTCAACCTGTCCCAGAAGTGACAAAAAATGTAACTTTGGGTCTGTCCCTAAATGCGACAAAATGTCGGGTGGGGGACTGGTCCAAAAGGATAAATTACTACGGAAATAGGCAAAAATTTGCATTAATTTCTAAAATGTTACTTTTTGTAACATAAAATTAAAGCAAAAGTAATAGTAAAGAAACAAAACATGTAAAATGAATAGCCCTAGAAGGAAAAAAAGCTATTTTATAACAACTGTAAAAAGGTGGTATTGAAATGAGTAATAAAAAATATTAAATTATTAAATGAAAGATTAGCATATAAAAGGGAGAAGAATTATGAAAAAGAAAAACTATAAGGAAGCTTTGCTTTGGGCAATAATTATAATTTTAATGGTGTTTATAATAGCTCTTGATGCAATATGGTTTAGAGAAAATCATATTGAAAAAGTAAATCAAGAAGATAGCCAACAAGCGACCTATGTTGAGGTGTATTTTGATTTTAATGGAGGAACAGGCAATACATCATCAAGAAGTATGAGTGGTACATATAATTTTGATGGAATTAATGCAACAAGAGCAGGTTATACCTTTGCAGGTTGGATGTATAATGGAGAGTATGTAAACCATGGAGATACCTTAAAAAGCAATAGTGATCATACTTTAGTTGCTCAATGGACTTCTGCAGATATAAATGTGCAATCATCTGAAGATGTAAATACATCATCAACTGTAGGGATAAATACACAATCATCTGAAGATACAGGAGTTCAGGTAACTTTGAATTTTAATACAGGATATATTGATAATGGATCTAGTAAAGATTATGGACCAAGAGTTGTAACTATGTATGATGTATATAATATACCAACTTTAAATTTAGTAAACCCCGGTTATACTTTTAAAGGATGGTTTTATAAGGTAGATGGAGCACAGATGACTTATACTGTATCTACTGGAGATACATTAAGAAGTAATAGTGATCATGCTATTTATGCAGAATGGAAAGAAGATTCAAGCTCAGATGGAGATTCAAGTTATATTACAGTAACACTAAATTACACTGCAGCAAATAAAACTTCAAGTTCTAAGGTACCGATTCGAGAAAAATTGACTTATGGAGATTTTTTTGCTGGAACAATGCCAGATATAGGAACTTCTTGTAAGGTTAATGATGGAACTAGTACAGGACGTACACTATATCTTTATGGATGGAGGGTAAATAATTCAACGTCAGGTAGATTTGTAAGTCAATGGGATGAACTTGTAAGTTATGAAGATCAAACACTTTATGCACAATGGGCTTATATTAATTTTTCAGGTAATAGTTCCGATACGTTTTATGTCACATTTGATTACAATGATGGAACAAACAAAACAGAAAAACAAAGTTTTTCAATAAGTAAAAGTGAGGTTCTTGAATCCGTATTTTTTTACTCGTATAAAGATATGCGAATTACATTTCCAACACCCACAAGAGCTGGATATAAATTTTTAGGCTGGTATTATTCCGATTCATCGTTAACTAAAGAAACAGACTATCCAAGAGCTTTTGCAGACCACACATTAACAGCTAAATGGGAAGAAGCTCCTGTTTACAAGTTTACATTTGATAAGCAAGGAGGCTCAGGAGGAGCAGATGCTATATGGGATTTTTACGAGCAAGCATACTATAAAGATGAAGCTTGTACAGATATGATTAGTTCCAGTAATCCAATAAGTATACCAAGTAGAAGTGGATATATATTTGGAGGATATTATACTCAAACAAATGGTGGAGGAAATCAAGTAATAAATGAAAGTGGAGTTTTAGGTACAGGTGCTTCTCATTGGGCAGAGAATAAAACCTTATATGCAAAATGGACACCAATAACCTACACAGTAGCATACAACGGAAATGGAGCAACAGGAGGAAGCACAGGAAATAGTAGTCACACCTATGACGTTGCTAAAAACTTAACAACCAATGGATATGAAAGAAAATATACAGTAACCTACAACCATAATTATTCAGGAAGCACAAATACTAGCAAAACAGCAACATATACCTTTAATGGATGGGCAACAGTAGCAAGTGGAGCAAAGGTATATAATAATTCACAAAGCGTAACCAACTTAAGTAGCACAAATGGAGCAACAGTAACTTTATATGCAAATTGGAGTTCAACGAGTGTAAGTTATACACCAACAAGAACAGGATACATATTTGGAGGCTGGTATAAGGAAGCAGGTTGCACCAACAAAATATCAGATGCAACTTATACACCAAGTTCAAATATAACAGTATATGCAAAATGGACACCAATAGCCTACACAGTAGCATATAATGGAAATGGAGCAACAGGAGGAAGCACAGGAAATAGTAGTCATACATATGACGTGGCTAAAAACTTAACGGCAAATGGATATGAAAGAAAATATACAGTAACATATAATCACAATTATGCAGGAAGCACAAATACTAGCAAAACAGCAACATATACCTTTAATGGATGGGCAAC
>CAJKKA010000007.1 GCA_905200315.1 uncultured Clostridium sp. | reverse complement strand
TTTACTGGGATTTCTTTGTTTTGTAGGTTGTCACCAAATCTAATAATAATATATATATGGTCAAAATTATTGTTATTTACAGTTTCGTCTATTAGTGGTTCTATATTTTTACTTGAAACATAATATCCATTTTCTTCATCATATGAAAGTGTTTTTAATGGTTCTTTTATTTCATATATATTTACATTGGCAGTCATTTTATTTCCTGATAAATTTTTAATTGAATTTTTAAAAATATCTACGTCTTGAACTACTGTTTTTTTATCGTCTTCACTTAAACTAATACTTATATTTTCTTTCGTACCATTTTTTTTAATTTCAGTTTCAATATTATCTACAAGAAAAAAGGCAAAATTCCATTGTGAACTTGTATCTGCTGTTCCTCTTTCTATTGTTATATCTGAAAACCATGCTATTCCTTTACAATTATCGTCGTATCCACCTAGCCTAAATCCTATATTTATTTCTTCTCTTTCTTTAGAATCTATTAACAGTTGTATTTCTTGCCAATCGCTGGTTCCTACAATAGATTTTGACTTTTCTGTTGTATCTAAAACTGCTATATTAGCTCCAGCATTTGAATTTTCTTTTTCTGTTTGAATATTTTCTGTTTTTACTTTACAAGTTATTTTGTATACTGTATTTTTTTCTACTTTTATGTTTTTATAAAATATTGCATCATTATATTGCTCTGAAATTAATTTATAACTTTTATTTTTATTATATTTAACTTTATAATCTCTTTCAAATTTTGTTTTATGTGCATTATATTCTGATTTTTCGTAATCATTAAAATTATATTTCTCAAAAAAAATACAAGCAATCAGAATTATAATAAAAATAAATATTGTAAATAAAATATTTCCAATATTCTTCTTATATTGCATAAATATTTCCTCCATATTTTTTTACATTATACAAGATTTATTAATTTTTAACAATATAATTTTTAAATAATATCTATAAAATTAGTGGTAGTTTATAACTACCACTAATACATTATATTTTTTCTACATCTATTTTTAAAGTTTCATCATTAACTTTTATTTCTCGATATTCTTTATTTTCTTCATTGTATTTTACTTCTACAGCTAATGTATCTTTCTTTATAGATTCTTCATTTTCTTTTATTATTTTTTCTAGTTCTTTGTTATCTGCTACATATAAAGTTATTCTATCTAATACTTCAAATTCTTTTTCTTTTCTCATATTTTGAACTTTAGATAAAATTTCTCTTACATACCCTTCTTCTTTTAGCTCTTGAGTTATATGTGTATCTAATACTACACCTATTTCTCCTTCTCCACTAAATGCAAATCCTTCTTTTCCTTGCATTGTTATTAATAAATTATCTGCATTTAACTCTATTTGAGTATCTTCTACTTCTATATATTCTACTCCACCATTTTTTACTGTATTTGCTAAATCCATTTGATTTTTCTCTGATATTGCTTGTTTTATTTTTGGTATTAGTTTTCCATATTGTTTTCCTAGCACTGGTAAATTTGGTTTTATTTCAAAGTCAACATACTCAGACATTTCTGCTCCAAGCTCAACTTTTTTAACGTTTAATTCTTCTTTAACAATTTCAGAATAATATTCTGGTAAAGTATTTATAGAAATTAGCATTTCTGATAATGGTTGTCTGTTTTTAATATTTGCACTATTTCTTGCACTTCTACCTAATTTTACGATTTTGTAAGCCAAATCCATTTCATTTTCTAGTTTTTTATCTATTACACTTTCATCTACTTCAGGCCATAAGCATAAGTGAACACTTTCTGGAGCTTTTGAGTCTAATCCAACAACTAAGTTTTGGTATATTTCTTCTGTTATAAATGGTACAAATGGTGCTGCAATTTTACATAGTGTTGTTAATACTTTGTATAATGTAACATATGCTCCTATTTTTTCATCACTTAAGTCGCTTCCCCAATATCTTTCTCTGTTTCTACGTACATACCAATTTGAAAGTTCATCTGTAAAGTTTTCTATTGTAAGTGCTGCAGATGTTATATCGTATTTATCTAATTTTTCATCTACTTCTTTTACTAATGTATTTAATTTAGAAATTATCCATTTATCCATTACATTTGTTAATTTAAAGTCTGCATACTCTAATGGATTAAATTTATCTATTTCTGCATATAAAACGTAGAATGAATATACATTCCATAATGTGCTTAAAAATCCCCTTTGTGTTTCTTGTACATTTTCTAATGATAAACGTGTTGGTAACCAAGGTGCACTTACTGTGTAGAAATGCCATCTTGTTGCATCTGCTCCTACTGTATTTAGCAGTAGCATTGGGTCTACACCATTACCTTTAGACTTAGACATTTTTTGTCCTTTTCCATCTAAGACATGTCCTAAAACTATACAATTTTCAAATGGTGTTTTTCCAAATAATGCTGTTCCAATAGCTGTTAATGTATAGAACCATCCTCTAGTTTGGTCTATTGCTTCTGATATAAATTGTGCTGGAAAATGATTTTCAAATGCTTCTTTATTTTCAAATGGGTAATGTAATTGTGCAAATGGCATTGAACCAGAGTCAAACCAGCAGTCTATAACTTCTTTTGCTCTTTGCATTTCTTTTCCACATTTTGGACATTTTAAATGAACATTATCTATATATGGTTTGTGTAATTCTATTTCGTCTGGGCAATCTATTGCTTTTTCTTTTAATTCTTCTATACTTCCTATACATTCTTTGTGTCCACAGTTTTCATCTGTACAAGTCCATACTGGAAGTGGAGTTCCCCAATATCTATCTCTTGAAATTCCCCAATCTATAACATTTTCTAAAAATTTTCCAAATCTTCCTGTTCTTATTGTATCTGGATACCAGTTTACTTTATTGTTATTTTCAACTAATTCATCTCTTAGTTTGCTCATTGCAACAAACCAGCTTTCTTTTGGATAATAAAGAAGTGGTGTATCACATCTCCAACAGTGTGGATAAGAGTGCATATGTTTTTCTGTGCTAAATAATTTATTTTCATTTTTTAGCCATTCACATATTCCTTCGTTACAATTTCTAACAAATTTTCCTGCCCATGGTGTAACTTCTGGTACAAATTTTCCTGCTTTATCTACTAAGTTTACAAAGGCTATTCCGTTTTGTTTAGAAACTAGGCTATCATCTTCACCATAAGCTGGTGCAATATGAACTATACCTGTACCATCTGTAAGTGTTACGTAATCTCCATGAATTACTTCAAATGCTTTTCCTTCTACTTTTGCAAATGGCATTAATTGTTCGTATTTAACTCCTAATAGTTCTTCACCTTTAAATTCTTTTACTAATTCATATTCTTTATCTTTTAATACTGTTTCAATTAAATCTTTTGCTAAAATATAATTTTCGTATTTTGGCTCTTCTTCATTTCCCACATTTACTTTTATTTCTGCATATGTGTAAGATTTATTTACACATAATGCTAAGTTTGAAGGAAGTGTCCATGGTGTTGTTGTCCAAGCTAGGAAATATTTATTTTCTTCTCCTACAATTTTAAATTTTGCAATACAAGTTAAGTCTTTTACATCTTTATAACCTTGTGCAACTTCGTGTGATGATAGTGCTGTTCCACATCTTGGGCAATATGGCATTACTTTATGTCCTTCATATAGTAAACCCTTTTCCCACATTTGTTTTAAAGCCCACCAAACAGATTCTATATAATCATTGTGGTATGTTACATATGGGTGCTCCATATCTACCCAATATCCAACTTTGTTTGTCATTTCTTCCCACATATGAACATATGTGAATACACTTTCTTTACATTCTTTTACAAATTTTTCTACACCGTATTCTTCTATTTGTTGTTTTCCTGAAATTCCAAGTTTTTTCTCTATTTCAAGTTCAACAGGAAGTCCATGTGTATCCCATCCTGCTTTTCTATCCACATGGTAACCTTTCATTACTTTGTATCTTGGGATTATATCTTTCATAACCCTTGTTTCAATATGACCAACATGTGGTTTTCCATTTGCTGTTGGTGGTCCATCGTAAAATGTGAAGTATCTTTTTCCTTCATTCATAGCAAAGTTTTTCTTTACTATGTCTTTTTCTTTCCATACTTTTGCAACGTTTTGTTCCATTCCAACAAAACCATCTTTTAATTCTACTTTTTTGTACATAATAACCTCCTATTTTATAAATTATTTATTATATATTATTTCTTTATAAGCTTTATAAAGATTTATTAACTGATTTTATTTCTTGTAATTCAAATCTGTATTTTTGTTTTACTTCTGGATATTTTTCGTGGTCTACTTCTGATAAAAACATTTCTAATGGTCTAACATATAATTGTTTTCCATCTCCATATAGTGGTCTATATAGAACTAGTTTTTCTCTGGTTTCACTGTGTACAACTACATCTTCTACTAAATAGTAATCTCCTTTGAAATGTTTATATACTCTGTTTTTTTGTATTTCTCGCATTTTTTCCTCCTATTTATTTATTATTATATTTTTTATATTGACAAAAGTATTCATCCTCATTTCGGGCGGACAGAGGCGTCCGCCCCTACAGCATTTGACACCATTTTTTTATTGTATAAGCAATAAAAAAACACATTTGTCCTGTGTTTGTAGGACGAAATGTGTTTCCGCGGTACCACCTATATTAACAATGTTTATTATTGTTCTCTTAATTTCTCTTAACGCGAGATTAAACGGCATAGCTTACTGTTGTTTCAGCTAAGCAACAACTAAGGTGATAACAAATAATTTTCCTTTACCAAACTTTCAGCATTATGTTCAGCTCTCTAAAAAGTAATTGTTTATTTGTGTTGTCCTTGTTATAGTTTTTCTTTTATTTAATTTTGTGCTATTATATCACATTTTTGGTTAAATTCAAGTGATTTTTATAACTTTTCCATCTTTAATTTATTATTCGTAGAGGAGCACAGTGTGCTACATTAATTATTTTTTGTTTTATTTTTCGCACTTTTTAAATTTAATTTGTCATTTTTTACAAAACTGTAACAATTTTTATTGAATTATAAAATATTATAATCTAAATTATTTATATCTTTCTTTAGCCTTGTTATAGTTATTTTCAATTTCTTGTTCACTTAATATTCTATTATATATATCAAATGAATATATCGTGCCATTAAAATAACTTCCACTTTCTCTTCTTCCTAAATATGGAATATCTCCTATACCTGATGTAAAACCGTCTCTTGATTCATTCTTTGTTATTTTAACGCCATTTATATATACATCAAAGTCTATTAATGATTTATATTCAATTATTATATGTTTTAGATTACCATCATAAAAATCTGTTGGTATTATAGCTATATTTGAATATTCATTTGCAGTCATTATAAAGTAATCATTCCAAATTCCCAATGCAGTATTTGATTTTGGTTCTATAAATATAATTTCATTATTTGATTTTACGGTAATTTTTAAATCAACTTCATATGTGCAAGGAAATTTTATTTCATCTTTTAATTTCATTGTTACATAACTCGTCGTTCCATTAAATATCATTCCCAATTTATCATTTGTAACTAATATATCATTACAAATTGCATTATTATTTTTATTAGTATTATCCTTTAATTCCTTTAATTCTAAACTATCACTATATTTATTATCTTTTGATAAATCATACTCAAGTATTAAGTTTTCTCTATTATCTGTTTTAATTACTTCACTTTCACTAAATAATCTATTATATATTTTAAATGAATATATTGTACCTTCAAAATAATTTCCTGTTCCTCTTCTTCCTAGATAAAAGTAATTATCTGTATTACTAAAATAGTTTGTTGTAGTATTTTTATTCATTTTCATTCCATTTATATATACCTCAAAATCTGTCAACGATTTATATTCAATTGTAATATGTTTTTTAGTGCCATCAAAAAAATCTTCTGGGATATTAACTGTATTACAATTTTTATCCATAGTTAATATAAAATAATTATCCCAAATTCCAAATGCTGTTTTTGACTTTGGTTCTATAAATATTACAGAGTTTTGATTAGTTTTCGTCGACATATCTAATTCATATGTGCATGGAAATGTTATATTTGAATTCAAATCTATTTCTGCATAACTATTATTATCTGAAGAAAAGATAATTCCATTTTTATCATCATTTAATTTTACATTATTTAATGTTGCATTGTTGTTATTTCCAGATAAATCATAGAGTTCATTTTTTATATTTCTTAATTTATTACCAGTAGAATTTGCTTTATAGCTTATTATTTTCTCTCCATTAGCATTCTCATCATTAGTTGTATCAGCATAACTTACATTAAATTTTTCATTAATAATAAATGCTATTCCATTATATTTTAATCGTATTTCATTATCTATTCTCATTAAATCCGATGTATTACTGTCTTTGGAAAAAGCTTCTTCAATATCATCAAGTGTAGCCTCTTCATTTTTATCTGCATTAACTTCAAGTACTTTTAATTTTACTTGTTCTAGAGCTTGACTTTTATTTGTTTCTTCTCTTGCAACTTTTGCCTTTCCTAATATTCCACTTTCTCCTATTACCATTGATAATGTCACACCTGAAAGAATTAATAATATGATTATTGTTATTATTAAGGCAATTAAGGTGATTGCTGCATTGGATGTTGGAATGTTTGACATTATTATATTTATATATTTTTGTTCTGTCTGCGGGTCGTCGGGGACGCCGACCCCTACAGCGTCTCTAAAGTATAGCTTTCTCTCTACAGTATCAACGTTTTGGGTCATTTTTTCATTTAAATCTCTCCTTCTTTTGTTTTTGGGCGGACAGAGGCGTCCGCCCCTACAACTTTTGACATTAATTCTTACAAATAAAAAATCTCTTTAATGATTAAAATCTATGTTTTTATTTTACATTAAATAAATTTTTATTGCAATAAATTCGTATTCTATTTTTAATAATTATAAAACTTTTATTCCTGTATTTATAATTTTAAATTTCTCATTTACAATATAACTTTAAACTCGGTTATTCCATCGTTGCATTTTACTTCTATTTTACCATTATATTTTTCTATAATTGTTTTGGCTATTGCAAGACCTAAGCCGTATCTTTTTTCGCTCCTATTTCGTGATTTATCTACTCTATAGAATCTTTCAAATATTTTTCCTTGTTCTTCTTCTGGTATTGGTTTTCCTTCGTTTTTTATTTTTATGGTATTTAGTCCTTTTTCTCTTTTTAGTTCTACATATATATTATTTTCTTTTTCTGTATGTTTTATAGCATTATCTAATAGTATTGAGATAATTTGTTTTATATCTTCTTTTTCTACATTAACTTTTATGTTTTCCTGTATGTTATAATTTATTTTTACTTTCTTTTCATAGGCAACACTTTCAAACATTGAACTAACCATTTTTATTTCCTCTGAAATATTTATTTGTTCCTTGTTTCTTATTGTTTTTATATTTTCTGTTTTTGCTAAAAATAGTAAATCATTTATCAATTTGTTCATACTGGTTATTTCACTTTGTATGTATTCCATCCATTTACTTTTTCCTACTTTATTTTCTAAAACGTCTACATTTGCTTCTATAACTGCAAGTGGAGTTTTTAATTCATGTGATGCTTCATAAAATTTCCTCCAATTTATTATATATTAGTATATTTTTATTGAAGTTTTATTGAATATATTTTTTATATTATTCTTGCTATATCGTTATATGTTACTATTAAAGAAAGTGTTATTAAGAAAGCAAAACCTAACATTTGTATTTTTATTTCTAAGTCTTCTTTCATAGGTTTTCTTCGTATTGCTTCTATTAATAAAATTAATATTTTTCCACCATCTAATGCTGGTATTGGTAGTAAATTTGTTACTCCTAAAGATAACGAAATTACAGATAGTATATAAACGAAATCTGCTATTCCTGTGGTTGAAGAAACAACACTTCCTAATCCTACTGGTCCCATCATATCGTTCATTCCTACTTTTCCTGTAAACATCATTTTTAAGCTTTCAAAAATGCTACCTATAAATTTCTTTGTACTCATAATTCCATACCCAATATTTCCTTGCAAAATAGAGGCTAAAATAAAAAATACAACTATAGCAAATATTATATTAACAATTGCTCCTGCTGATACAATTGCTATTCTTTTCCATACACTTGCTTTTGAAAAAGAACCTTCTTTGTCTGAATGTTCTTCTTCTCCTTCCATACTTACAAATCCTCCAAGCGGTATTAATCTTAATGCATATTTAGTTTCTTTTCCTTGCTTTTTCCATATTGTTGGTCCAAATCCTATTGCAAATTCATTTACCCTTACTTTACAAAGTTTTGCAATTATAAAATGACCTCCCTCATGTATAAATATAAGGAATCCTAATACAAAAATTATTTTAATTGCTGTTATTATAAAATTTAACATGGCTCTCCTTTTTTACTAATTAAAATTTTATAAAAGTAGGTTACCCTAAAGGTTCCTCATCACTTAATTTTAATGTAATATTTATAATTTTAAGACGGAGATTTTTCCCCCGCCTTATATTAACATTAATAAAATATATGCAAATGGTGCAATGAAAATTACACTATCAAATCTATCTAACATTCCTCCGTGTCCAGGAAGTAAATTGCTATAATCTTTTATTCCTGTATATCTTTTTACTGTTGACGCTGCAAAGTCTCCTATTTGCCCTAATATGCTCCATATAATTGCATATGATGTCATTAATATATAACTTATGTTTGTATTAAATACTTTATTTAAAAATGCTGTATATATTAGAACAAATAATACTGCTCCAATTAATCCTCCTATGCAACCTTCTATTGTTTTCTTAGGACTTATTTCTGAAAATTTGTGTTTTCCTAAATATTTTCCTACCAAATAAGCTAAAATATCTGTTCCCCAAGCTGCCATAAATATATACCACACTAGTAAATTTCCATTGTTCAATCCTCTAATTAATGCTATAAAACTAAAAAATACTAATACATATGACATTCCAAACAATGTAACAGATATATCTATTATATTTGTTTTCATTTTGCTAAAAATACTTTCAGCAAATAATATTAAAATAATTGCTGGTATTAGCAAAGTAACTATTAATGGTAAATATTCCTTTGGTATTATATGTATTAAAGCTATTCCTATACAAGAAATGTATCCTAAAAATGTTACTGGCTTAGCTTTTTTTGTTACTATAAAACTATTATAAAACTCATGTACTGCTATTAAAGCTATAATTGCAACTATTCCATCAAAAATATATGTGTTACTAAATATTAAAATAGCCGCTATTACAGGAAATCCTATAACTCCTGTTAAAACTCGTTTTATGTCCATTTATTTTCCCCCAAATTTTCTATTTCTCTTTTGATATACTTCTATTGCTTCATTTATATCTTCTTCTGAAAAGTCTGGCCAATTTTTATCTATAAATAAAAATTCTGTATATGCAAGTTGCCAAAGTAAAAAGTTACTTAAACGTAGCTCTCCACTTGTTCTTATAAGTAAATCTGGGTCTGGCTCTCCAGCAGTATATAAGTTATTTGAAATAGTATCTTCTGTAATATCTTCTACATTTATATTTCCGTTTTTTACCTCATATGCAATGTTTTTTACAGCTGATAGGATTTCATTTCTTCCTCCATAATTAAGTGCAATATTAAATGTAACTCCCGTATTATTTTTTGTTCTTTCCATACATTTTTTTATAGATTTTTGCATTCCTTCTGAAAGTCTTGTTATATCGCCTAAAACTTTTACTTTTATATTTTCTGTATCTGCTCTTTTGGAATAATTGTCTAAATATCTTTGAAGAAGTATCATTAATGCCCCTACTTCATCTTCTGATCGTTTCCAGTTTTCTGTAGAAAATGCATAAACTGTAATATATTTCAAACCTATTTTATTTGCATATCGCACAATTTTTTCTAATGTTTTTGCACCTTCTTTGTGCCCTTGTTTTGGTTCTAGTCCTCTTTCTCTAGCCCATCTTCTATTTCCATCCATTATAATTGCAATATGCTTAGGCATATTTTCTGTATTCATTGCTATACTCCTTTATATTAAACTGACATAACTTCTTTTTCTTTCTTTTCTAAAATTGAATCTATATCTGCAATTTTTGCATCTGTTAATTTTTGAATTTCACTTTCTGCTACTTTTAAATCATCTTCTGTTATTTCAGAATTTTTTTGTTTTGTTTTAAACTCATCTATTCCATCTCTTCTTACAGAACGAACTGCTACCTTTGCTTCCTCTGCCATTTTTTTAATATCTTTTACTAATTCTTTTCTTCTTTCTTCTGTAAGTTCAGGAAAAGCTAAACGAATAACTTTACCATCATTATTAGGGTTAATTCCTATATCTGATGTTAATATAGCTTTTTCTATATCTTTTAGCACACTTGCATCCCAAGGTTGAATAACTATTAGTCTTGCTTCTGGTACAGAAACACCTGCAACTTGACTAATTGGTGTTGGAACACCATAGTAATCTATTTTTACTTTATTTAATACTGCAGGATTGGCTCTACCAGCTCTTATTTCTGATAAATTTCTTTCATATGCCCCTACTGTTTTTTCCATTCTATCTTCAATATTTGAATAATCCATAATTTTATCTCCTTTTCTTTGCTTTAATTGCCTTTTTTATTTAAGATACTATTGTACCTATTTTTTCGCCTTTTACAGCTCTAACAATGTTTTCTGGATCTGCTATACCAAAAACTAACAATGGTAGATTGTTGTCCCTACACATTGCAGTAGCTGTTGAATCCATAACTTTTAAATCTTTTTCTAATACATCCATATATTTTATTGCTTCGTACTTTATTGCATTTGCGTCTAATTTTGGATCAGCTGAATATACTGCATCTATAGCTTTTCCTAAAAGTATAATATCTGCATTAATTTCTGTTGCTCTTAATACTGCAGCAGTATCTGTTGTAAAATATGGATGACCTGTACCACATGCAAATATTACCACTCTTCCTCTTTCTAAGTGTTTTAATGCTTTTCTTTGAATAAAGGGTTCAGCTATTTCTCTCATTTCTATTGCAGTTTGTACTCTTGAATTTACCCCTCTTGCTTCTAATGCATCTTGAAGAGCTAATCCATTCATAGCTGTTGCAAGCATTCCCATATAATCTGCTGTTGTTCTTTCCATTTGATGCCCTTGACGTCCACGCCAGAAATTTCCTCCACCAACTACTATAGCAACTTGAACTCCCATGTTTACAACTTTTTTTATTTCATCGCAAATTTTTCCAACAGTTTCAACATCAACTCCTGTTTTTTTGTTTCCTGCTAAAGCTTCTCCGCTTAATTTAAGCAGTATTCTTTTATACTTTGCTTCGCTCAAAACACACTCACTCCTATTCTTATTTTTACTTTTTGTATTCTATCATACTTTGTTTGTAATTGTATATATTTTTTCATAAAATTTTTAATATTATATAAATAAAAAAATCTACCAATTAAAGGTAGATTTTTTTATTTTATCCTATTTCTTCATTGCTTTCTTCTTTTTCATCCATTAATTCTAAACTTGCTACTGAAACTTCATAAGCTACTTTCATTTCACTTGTTCCATCTTCATGTTTTTTCTCGTATTGTCTAGATTGAACTCTTCCTACTATTTTTACTTTGGTTCCAACTTCTATATTTTTACAAAATCTTGCATTACGTCCCCATGCTATTGCTGGTATGTAATCTGATTTGTTATATGCTCTATTTACTGCTAATAATATATCTGAAATTTCTCTTCCAAATGGTGTTTGTCTATATATTGGTGTTTTACATACATAACCAATTAGAGTAACTTCATTTGATATATTTTCTTTTAAATCTTGTTTTGCTTCTTCATCAGTCATTTCAACATCTTCTAAGAATTGTAATTCTTTAACAAATACTGTTAAAACTAATCTGTTTCTTTCTCCTTCATAACTGTTGTAAGATCTAAATTGTCCTTCTACCATAATCTTTTTGCCTATAGTTAGTTCATCTGTTGGAACTAATCTTTCTGAGATTGTTACAGGTATTAAATCTGAATTTCCACTTAAACGTGGTACCTCAACATCAAAAATATAAAACTTTTCTCCATAAATTTCGTGACTGAATCTCTTGTCGCTTGTAATTCTACCAACCAATACTAAATGGTTATTATCTGAATAATTTGTAATCAACTTTTTTTCCTCCTATACTTTATTTAATCTTATCTAATGTATTTTATTCATATTGCTTATCTTTTAGAATACATTTTTTAGTCGACATAACTATTATAACTTATTTTTTTTATTTTGTCTACATAAAATTGGAAATTTGTGAAATTATTGTAAACCTTTTATTTGTATTTGTGTACCATTTTCATTAATTTTATAATTATCTTTATATATTATATCTGAAACTTTTTTTATTTCAAACCCTTTACTTTGTATGTTTTTAATTAACAATTCTAAGCTATCTGCAGTATGTTTTGTGCCATTATGCATTAAAATAATATCACCTTTTTTTAGCTTTCTATCTAATCTATTCCACATTTCATTTCCTGTAAGTCCAGTATAATCTAATGTATCCAATGACCATTGTATTGGATAATAATTTAAACTATTTGCAGCATTTATTACAGTATTATTATATTCCCCATATGGGCATCTATATAAGTTAACTTCTTTACCAGTAATATTTTTTAACTTTTCGCTACATTTTGTAATTTCCTCACAATTTTTATCTATATTTAATTTATTTATATGTGGATGTGTATTAGAGTGATTTCCTATTTCATGACCATTTTCATTTATTTTTTTTACCGCTTCTGGATATTTATCCGCCCAATCTCCTACAATAAAAAATGTTATTTTAATATTGTACTTATTCAAGGTATCTAAAATAGAATCTATATCGTCTGCATTCCAAGCGCAATTCATTGTTAGAGAGACTGCATTTTCTTCAGTTTGAACATTATATATAGGAAGATTCTCTTTTGTATTGCTTGAAACTTCAAGTGTTTGTTTATTATTTACAAAAATTGACATTGTAAACAACACTGCAACTGTAGAAAATGCTACAAGATATGAACTTATTTTTTCCTTATTAAATATAAAAAACAAAAAAACCCCTCCTAAATTAAGCTATTTAATTTTATGCTTAACTTAGGTGGGTTATGTTTTTTTAATACAATTTTGGCTTCAACTCTAAGTATATTGGTTTTTCATCTTTTATTCTTGTAGATTTTCCATGCCCTGGATATACTATTGTTTCGTCTGGTAATATTAGTAGTTTTTTTACTATTGAATTCATTATTGCTTCTCTATCTGAGGTTGGCAAATCTGTTCTTCCCCATGTTCCTCTAAATAATGTATCTCCTGAAAATAAACATTTTTCTTTTTCACAAAATAATGAGCTTCCTCCTTTGGTGTGACCTGGTGTGTGAATTACTCTTAGTTCTAAATTTCCTAAATGTATTAAATCTCCATCGTCTACTCTTGAATCTGCATCTAATTCAATTTTTCCCATTTCCATGTAATTTGTTAAATTTACTTTGTAATCACTTAATCCTTCCGCATCGTCTCTGTGTATTAATATTTTACAATTATATTTTTCTTTTAATTCCTGCACTGCACCTATATGGTCTCCGTGGCAGTGTGTTAAATATATATATTTTAATTTTGCTTCTAGTATATTTAACATTTCTATTATTTTTTCTGCTTCTCCAGCAGGGTCTATAACCATTGTCTCTTTTGATTCTTCGTCATGTACTATATAACAATTAGTTAATTCGTCCAAATTTGTTTTTATTTTTAATTCTTTTAATATCATTTGTTAACCTCTTTTTATTTACGTCTTTTTACTTCGTAAACATTATCAACTCTTTGTAATGAGTTCATTACTTTTTTTAATTCATCCTTATTTTCTACTTCTATTGTTATTTCTGTTATTGCTGTTTTGTCTTTATTTGCTCTTGAGTTTACTGCTATTAATTTGCTTTGTGTATTTCCAATAACTCTTATTATGTCTGCTAATAAACCGCTTCTATCATTAGCATAAATTTCTATATCAACTTGGTAAGAATCACTGCTTTCATCTGCCCAAGCTACATCTATTATTCTTGATTCTTCATTTACTAAGTCATCAATGTTTGTACAATCTTTTCTATGTATTGAAACTCCTCTTCCTTTTGTTATATATCCTATAATTTCGTCTCCAGGAACTGGGTTACAACATTTAGAAAGTTTTATTAAGCAGTTATCTATTCCTTTTACTATTACACCATTGCTTGATGTTTTCTTAATTTTCTTTTTAGACTTTGCAAGTTCTTCTATTTTTTCTTCTAAGTTTTCTTCTTTATGTTCTTTTCTGTATTCTTGAAGCATTCTTGCAATTACTTTTCCTGCCGATATTGCTCCAAATCCTACTGTTGCATACATATCGTCTACATTTTTAAATTTATATCTTTCTAGTGCTGCATTTACATATTTGAAAATATCTTCATAACTCATTCCAATACGTTTTATTTCTTTTTCTACTAAGTCTTTTCCTTTTTCTATATTTTCATCTCTTTGTTCTCTTTTAAACCATCCCTGTATTTTGCTTTTTGCTTTTGTGGTTTTTATAAATTTAAGCCAATCTCTACTTGGACCTTTTTGAGAGTCATTTGTTAATATTTCAACAATATCTCCATTTTTTAGTTTTGTAACTATTGGCATCATTTTACTATTTATTTTACAGCCACACATATGATGTCCTATTTCTTCATGTATTGCATATGCAAAATCTATTGGTGTTGCATCTCTTGGTAATACTTTTATTTTTCCCTTTGGAGTAAATACATATACTTCATCTTCAAAAAGTTCTGTTTTTAAAGTTTTTAAGAATTCATCTGGATCTCGTAATTCTTTTTGCCATTCCAAGGTTTCTCTAAGCCATGCTAATTTGTCTTGGTCTGCACTTACTTTTACATTTTGTTTTCCTTTTTTACTATAGCTTGCTTCTTTATATGCCCAGTGTGCTGCTATACCAAATTCTGCAACTCTATGCATTTCATAAGTTCTTATTTGAACCTCAAAGGGAGTTCCTTTTTCACCTAATAAAGTAGTATGTATAGATTGATACATGTTTGGTTTTGGTACTGAAATATAGTCTTTAAATCTTCCAGGCATAGGGTTGTACATTTCATGAACAACACCTAAGGCTGCATAACAATCTTTTACATTTTTTACTAAAATACGTAATGCAAATAAATCATATATTTGATCTAGTGTTTTATTATCTCTTTTCATTTTTCTATAAATAGAATATAAATGTTTTGCCCTTCCTGTTACTTCTGCATCTATTTTTCTTCTTTTTAATTCTATGTGTATATCATCTATTATTTTATTAATAAATTTTAGACGTTCATCTCTTTTTTTATTTAATCCATCTACTATTTCTTTATATTCTTCTGGATTTAAGTATTTAAAAGATAAGTCTTCTAGTTCCCATTTTAAATTATATACACCTAAACGATTTGCAAGTGGTGCATATAGTTCTTGTGTTTCTTTTGCATTTGCAATTTGTCTTTCTTTTGATAAATATTTTAGTGTTCTCATATTATGAAGTCTATCTGCTAATTTTATTAAAATAACTCTTATATCTTTTCCCATTGCTAAGAACATTTTTCTATAGTCTTCAACTTGTTGTTCTTCAATAGATGTAAATTGTAGTTTTCCAAGTTTTGTTACTCCTGCAACCATATTTGCAATATCTTCACCAAATTCTCTAACTATATCTTCGTTTGTTACATCTGTGTCTTCTACAGTATCATGTAAAAGTGCTGCACATATTGTTTCATCATCTAATCCTATATCTGCTAGAATATACGCAACATTCATTGGATGAATTATATATGGTTCTCCAGATTTTCTACATTGATTTTTGTGTTTTCCATCTGCTAAGTTGTATGCTTTCATTATTAATTTTGTATCTACTTTTCTTGAATGTTCTTTTCTTTTTGCAATTATATCTTGTATTGTTATTTCTTTTTCTTTCATATTTATCACATTCCTTTCTATAGTCATTTCCCTTTAAAAGGATTTCATCACATCTTTTAAGTTTAATTGTATGCTTTCCACTCCATTGTATGAATTAATTTCTATTGTTCCTACTATATCTATTTTATCACCTATTTTATATTCTTCAACTAAATGTCCTAAATTAAATCCGATAGCATTAATTCTATAGTTTGTGTCACGTAATGTTAATTTTAAATGTTTTCCTTCTGTTAAAGCTCTTATTGAATCTATTTTTAAATTTTTATATACAAATAGAGGTTCTTTATTAGAATCTCCAAATGGTTCTAATAGTTTTAATTCCTCTATTGTTTTACGATTTAAATCTTTTAGTATAATTGTTCCATCTACATTTATTATTGGAACTATTTTTGAGGTTTCTTCTTTTATTGCAACATTCTCAAATTCTTCTTTGAATTTTTCAAATTCTTTCGCCTTTAAAGTTAAACCAACGGCCATTTCATGTCCACCAAATTTTTCTAAGCTATCTTTACATTGTGTTAGTGCATCGTGTAAATCAAATCCTGGAATACTTCTTCCAGAGCCTTTTCCATTTTCGCCTTCTAAACAGATTAATATACTTGGTTTAAAAAACATTTCCGTTATTTTAGAAGAAACTATTCCAATTACACCATGATGCCAATTTTCTCCTGAAAGTACTATGGTATTTCTTGTATTTCCTTCTCTTTTTATTTTTTCTAATGCCTCATTAAAAATTTTTCTTTCTATTTCTTGTCTTGTATAATTATAATTATTTAGTTTTTCTGTAATTGTTTTTGCTTCTTCTATATTATTTGTTAAAAATAATTCTAAAGCTTCTTCTTGATGTCCCATTCTACCACAAGCATTTATTCGTGGTGCTATTCCAAATGAAACTGCACTTGAATTTATTTCTTTAAATCCTATAGATTTTATAAGTTCTTTTAATCCCACATTTTTTGTTTGATTAAGTAATTTAAGTCCTAATTTTGCTATTACTCTGTTTTCATTTACAAGTGGTACTATATCTGAAATTGTTCCAATACATACAAAATCTAAATATTTCAAGTATTCTTTTTCTTTTAGTTTCAATGTTATTGATATAGCTTGTATTAATTTAAAAACCACACCTACTCCGGCTAATCCTCTAAAGGGATATGTATTATCTTTTCTTTTTGCATCTACTACAGCTACTGCCTCTGGTAAAATATCTCCTGTTTCGTGGTGGTCCGTTATTATTGTTTCTATTCCTAAAGAATTTGCATATGAAATTTCTTCAACTCCTGAAATACCACAATCTACAGTTATTATTAAATTAAAACCTTGCTTTGATATTTCATCTAAAGCTTTATTATTTAAACCATAACCTTCGAATAATCTATTAGGAATATATGTTTCTACATTTAGTCCACGTTCTTCTAAGTATTTTTTTAATACTGTTGTACTTGTAATTCCATCTACATCGTAATCCCCATAAATTAAAACTTTTTCTTTATTATCTATTGCCTTGATTATTCTATTAACAGCCTTTTCCATATCATTAAATAAAAATGGATCATGAAAATCTTCTCTGGTTGGATTTAAATATATTCTTATATCTTCATCTGTTCCTACATCTCTATTTGCAATTATATTGGCTACTAATTTTCCAATCTTAAATTTTCTTTGTATTTCTTCTGCTTTATCATTATTTTCCTCATAAAATTTCCATTGTTTTGTCATCTACTTTTCTCCTATAAATTACATTTTGACTTATTTTATAACATTTGTTATTTTTTTTAAAGTATTTTAGTAGAATTTTAAAAATTTATATAAAAAAGCAGCGACCTTTCGGTCGCTTTAATAAATTTTATTATTTATATTTACATCATACAATATAAACTATTTTGAACTTCTATAACATTTACAAGTTATCTTCCTCATAATCATCATAATTATCATCTTAATAGTCACTGTTGTTATCTTCTTCATCATTTATTGTATAATCATTTTCATCATAATCACCATTATATGTATTATCGTCATTATCATCATTTAAAGAACTTGTAGTTCCGCTAAATAATTCACTTATACCTGTTTCTTCCATAATTTTTGGAAACTCTGTTACAGCTTTTTGATAAACTTCTGTAAATAAATTTTTTATTTCTTCTTCAGACATATCATTTAATTTAACCATATTATCATTGTCTAAATCTTCAATAGTAATTTTTTCATCATAATTAACATTTTCTTTTATATTTAATTCCATTTTGCTTCCGTCTGATTCTATATTAAATTTAGCTGTTAGTTCATTTTTGCCCTTACCTTTTTTTCCTTTTTGTGTTATCTCATAATTAATTTTTACTTGCTCTTTATTTTCTGATAGTATTGTTATCGTTCCAATTACATTTTTTGAGTCATTTTCTTCTTTTATTTCATATTCTATATTTAATTTATCTTCCTTATTTTCAACATTTGTTAATACAACAATGTTATTTTTATTATCTTTTTCAAAAAATTCTATAGAATATAAGCTTTCATTTTCTTTTACTTCTATTTTTACAGTTTTGCCTTTGTTAACATATACAATTATGTCCACTGAATCTTCGCTTGCAGATTTTAATTTTTTATCAATATCTGAAATTAATTCTTCTATTTTTTCTTTTATGTTATCTTTTGTTAATTCCTCATTATCTTGTCCATTTTTATTAATCATTTCATATTTTGATATTATTAATTCTTGTAACTTTTCATCTTCTTTTGCAGTTTCTAGCATACTTTTTATTGTTTCATATATTTCTTTTTCTGTTGTTGTTAGTTTATATGTACTTGTTTTTATTTTCTCTCCATTAATTTCTGTTTCTACCTTCTTCTCAGTAGAATATTTATCTTTACTAATTTTATTATTAATAACTTTTTTATACTTATCAACTATTTCTTTTCTATCGTCCTTACTAACATATAATAAATCATATGCTTTTACTTGTTCAAATTTATCTGGTATACTTTTTTCATCTATTCCTAACTTTTGTGCTAAGTCTTTTAAATTGTTATTTTCTACAGCTATGTATTTTTCATTCATTATGTCTGATTGTACTGCATAAATATCTGCATTTTTTACCAAGTTTGCACTTATAACATCCTTGTTATCATATCTTAATTTTATATTTGAAGCCATTTTTTCTTCTTGTGGTTTACTTTTTTGTTCAAATTCAACTTTAAATTTACTAATATTATTCATGTTATTACGTGCATATGTAGACGTAGCCTCTGAATCTATATTTGCACTAATTTCACCACTACTTGAATATTCTTTTTCTTCATCATTTTTAATTTGTTCTAAAAATTCATCGTAATTAAATTTTGTTTTTTCTCCTAATAAGTATTTATAAAATAGCATATTTGCTGGTTTAAATAAATCTGTTTTTACATATATTAGCCCTCCAGCTAGTACTAATATTGCAATTATTGCAATCACTATACTTGCAATTAATCCTTTTTTTGATTTCATCAAAACTTCCTCCTTTTGTTTTCTTATTCGAATTATATCTTATAATATTTTTTTATTCAACATTTTTTCTCAATTTATGTTATAATATTTTAAATTTTGATAAAAGGAGTTTTTTATGTTTTATGAATTTGAAGTTATTGGAAAAATAACAGGAAAAGCCAGACCAAAGGTAAACACTTATACCATGCGAGCTTATACACCAACTCAGACAAAGGATTATGAAAACCTAATAAAACAGTACTTTGTTATTAAATATCCAAAATATATTCCAATAGAAAATAGAATTAAAATTACTATTGTTGCATACTTTCCTATCTTGAAAAATACTAGCAGAACAAATACAGAAAAAATGTTAAATAATG
The DNA here is from genome assembly GCA_905200315.1 of uncultured Clostridium sp. The sequence continues at coordinate 13,251 of CAJKKA010000007.1, read as the reverse complement.
AAATAAGTCCAACAAAAAAACCTGATATAGACAATATAGTAAAGATTATCTTAGATGCTTTAAATAAAATTGCTTTTAAAGATGATAATCAAATAACAAAATTGGATGTTGAAAAAAAATATGGTACAGTGGAAAGAATTTATGTAAAAATTGAGGAGTATTAATTATTTTGCTCCCTTCTGCAGTGTAAAGTATTATTCTTTCTGCGCGATTACGAAATAATGATACTTCACACTCGTGGAGCTATTTTTAAATAATCTTAATATAAAATACCTAATTTCTTTGCCATTTGTTTTCCTTTTTTTACAATTTTCTTTTTGTTCATATTGTTTGCATCCATATATATCATAACTGCGCCTGCAGATATAAGTGTTCCAACCATTACACCTTTCATAAATTTCATTTTAATCATTTCCTTTCATTATAAGATTATTTTTATTATGTGTGTTTTTTCTGTTTTTTATTCGACTTTATAATTACATATATTTCATGTAAGGCTATTATTGCCAAAAAAACTCCAAAACATTTTCTTAAAACTTGTGTATTTAATTTATATGAAACAAGTGCACCTATAATTGCTCCTATTGTTCCTGTTCCACCTACTATAACTCCTACTTTTTTATCTATAGTTTTGTTTTTTAAATTTATACATATAGCAGCAATTGATGTTGGTATAAAAAATATTAAGTTTGTAGCTTGTGCTATATGTTGTTCTATATTTCCAAATAAAGTTAGTATTAAAATTAATATGGTTCCTCCACCCATACCTAATCCGACTAACTATACCTGAAATTGCACCTACAAGAATTTGTAACATTTCTTCACCTTCTTAAATTTTTTAGAAAAAAATCATTTTTATTGAAGCATACATTAAAAATATTGCATAAAAAACTTTCAAATATTTAGTTGGTGTCTTTTTTAGAAGTTTTGCTCCTATTATGCCCCCCACAATACCTCCAATTGCGCACAATATTCCTAATTTAAAATCAATCAATCTTTCTTTATAATATACTAATCCACCAACTGTAACCATGGGTAAAATAGAAAAAACTGAAGTAGCTCTAGCTTTTACATCGTCCATATGTAAAATATACACATAAGCTGGAACTAAAATTAAGCCACCACCAGATGCAAATAGACCACAAATTAATCCTGAAATAATACCTAAAAAAACTCTTTTCATCATACAAATATTTTTTCAAATATTACATATTTTATTCTTTATTTTGATTTAAAATAATTTCTTGACATTTTATAAATTGAGTAATTAATCTTATACGTAAATCTTCATTTTGTATATTTGAAGCTATATCTAATAATTTTTGTAATTCAAATTCAAATTTGTCGTTTTCTCTTATTATTTTTTCTAATTTCATTTTTATTCACCTCTTTTCAGTTTTATATTTACTTATTGGTTGAATTGTTTTGTAAAAAAATATTTTTATTTTAGTGGGTCGTCGATGACGCCGACCCCTACATCATTTGACAATTATTAGTACAAAATTTTAGTGTTACATTTATTTTATCTTTTTGCAGTTTTCATCTTCTATATAATATTTTACATCTTTCATTTCATCTGGTAAATACTGTTGTTCTACATAATGACCTGGAAAATCATGTGGATATAGATATCCTTCATTATAGCCTAAGTCTCTCATCCCTTCCATTGGTGCATTTCTTATATGCATAGGAACTTCTCCTGTATTTTTAGTTTTTACATCTTCTAGAGCTTTATTTATTGCTAAATACGATGCATTTGATTTTGGTGAATTAGCAACATATACTGCTGCTTCTGCTAATATAATTCTTGCTTCTGGCATTCCAACCATATTAACTGCTTGCATTGCTGAATTTGCTATTACTAATGCATTTGGATTTGCCATTCCAACATCTTCTGATGATGAAATAACAATTCTGCGTGCTAAAAACATTGGATCTTCTCCAGCATTTAAAGCTCTTGCTAAGTAGAACACTGCTGCATCTGCATCGCTGCCTCTCAAAGATTTTATAAAAGCACTTATATTATCATAATGACTATCTCCATTTTTATCGAATATAGCTTTTCTATTTTGCATACTCTGTGCAACTACTTCATCTGTTATATGTATAAAACCATCTGAAGAAAGTTCAGTGGTAAGAACTGCAACTTCTAGTCCATTTAGAGCTGTTCTTACATCTCCATTTGATGCAATAGCAATTTTTTCTAAAGTTTCTTCTTCAATTTTTATATTATAGCTTTTTAAACCTTCTTCTTTTTTTAATGATAATTTCAAAACTTTTAATATGTTTTTTTCAGTTAACGGTTCTAATTTAAATACCATTGACCTTGATATTAAAGCTTTATTTACTTCAAAATATGGATTTTCTGTTGTAGCTCCAATTAATATAATAGTTCCATTTTCTACATATGGCAAAAGTGCATCTTGTTGCAATTTATTAAATCTATGAATTTCATCTATAAATAAAATGCTTTTTCCTTTTGGATTCATCATAAAGTTTTGTGTTTCTTCTACAACTCTTTTTATATCTGATACTCCAGCTGTTGTTGCATTTATTTGATAAAATTTGTAATTTGTTGTTCTGCTTATAACTCTTGCTAATGAGGTTTTTCCACATCCAGGAGGTCCAAATAAAATAATGCTTGATAATCTATCTGCTTTTATTGTTCTATATAAAATTTTATTTTTTCCTAATAGATGTTCTTGTCCTACATATTCTTCAAGAGTATTTGGTCTCATTCTATATGCCAAAGGCTTATTTAAATCCATTTTTTATCCTTTCTTTTTACTATGCCAAAGCAACTAATGCTTTTCTAATAATATCTTCTACAGATAAATCATTTACATTTATTTTTTCAAAAGCTTTTTCTATTTCTGCATTTCTATATCCTAAGACTTTAAGCGCTGCAATAGCTTCGTTTTTATTTTGATTGTCTTCAACTTCTGTTTTTATTATTTCTGTTTCTACTTTAACATCTACATTTTCATTTTTCAACTTATCTTTAAGTTCTAAAATAATTCTTTGTGCTGATTTCTTTCCAATTCCTGGTAGTTTTGTTAATCTTTCTACATCATCTGAAATAACAGCAAGAGCAAAGGTTGATGGTTCTATATTTGAAAGTATTGCAACTGCTGACTTTGCTCCAATTCCACTTACTCCAATTAATAATTCAAACATTCTCAATTCTTCGTTAGTATTAAAACCATATAAACTAATGTCATCTTCTCTAACATTCATATATGTATAAACTTTAACAACTTTTCCTATATCTTCTAATTTATTTATCGCATTTTCAGACATAAAAATTTTAAATCCTATTCCATTTACATCTATTACAATAAAATCATTGCTTTTTACTTCTAAATTTCCTTTTATATATGAAAACATTTAATCACTTCTTTACAAACAAATTTTCTATGTAGAAAATATTATAACATATTAAAAAATTTTTTCAAGTATTTTTTGTTTTTTTATTTTATTTTTTTGAAATATATGATACAATTTGTAAAACTTTGTAATTACCAAGGAGGAAACTTTTATGAATTTTAATAAATGTGAACGTTGTGGATGCTTTTTTGTAACTGACCGAAATGTATGTCCAAAATGTGAACCAAAAGAAAACTTTGAAATGCAACAACTAAAAAACTATTTATCAACACATACTACAAGTACAGTTGAAGATATTAGTATAAACACAGGGATATCTGAAAAAAATTTAGATAGATTTTTAAAACAAGAAGAATTCACACAATTAATGCAATCAGCAAATTTAAACAATAATATAAAAATGAATTTATAAAAAATTAATATTATGCAAATACAAAGACAAAATAAAGTTTAAAATTATTATTTTGTCTTTTTTTATATTGAAGTTTTAGATTTTATTAAGTTCAAAATAAAATTCCACACCATTGTATTTGTTTATTACTCCGTATTCATTTTTGTAGTTATCCATTATTGCTTTTACCAAAGATAAACCTATTCCAGATCCTCCCGCTTCTCTATTTCTTGAACTATCTTCTTTGTAAAATCTTTTCCAAATTTTGTTTAAATTTTCTTCGCTTATATTTTTACCTGTATTAAATACAGATATTCTTACTGTATTTTCTTTTTCTTCTATTTTTATTTCTATGTATTTTTCTTTTTCGACTTCATCTACATTTTTTATAGCATTTGTAAAGTAATTTGTTAGAATTTGCTCCATATAAAATTCGTCTGCATACACATAATGTTCGTCTTCATTTTCAAATTTTACTTTTATTTTATTTTCTTCTAACATTACTTTACTTTTTCTTATAACTTCATTTACTAATTCAACTATATTAAAATTAGTATTATTAAACTTTCTACCACCATATTCAAGTTTCATAAGCTCTAGCAATTCTTTAACCAATTTGTCCATTTTATTTGCTTCATCTTGAATAACTTCTGCATAAAATTTTCTGTTTTCTTCATCTGAATTTACATTTTCTATTAATCCTTCTGAATATCCTTGTATTAATGCTATTGGTGTTTTTAGTTCATGTGACACATCTGAAATAAACGTTTTTCTCATTTCATCTATTTTAGACTTTTCTTCTATATCTCTTTCTAGTTCAGTATTAGATGTTCGTAATTGTTTAATTGTTGTTTCTAGCTTTCTAGACATTTCGTTTATGCTTTTTCCAAGATTGTTTATTTCATCTTCTGCTCCATTTTCTTGATATCTTTTTGAAAAGTCTAATTTTGCCATTCTTTTAGCTATATCGTTTAATTCCAGTATTGGCTCTGTAAATCTTCTAGCAATAAACATTGTTACTATTCCAGAGATTATAACTGTTGCTCCTCCTATTAAATATAAAAAAGTATTTGAAATTTTTACGCTATCATATATAAACTGCAACGGTAATTTTATATATAAATAATATCCATTATCTAGCCTTGCTGAAAGCAATATATATTTCATGTTGTTTTTACTATCTGCAACTTTTTTTATATTTACATTTTCTTTATTATACAATACTTCGTTTTCTTTATTGCTTTCTTCTAGTATCTTATTAATTTCTATATTTGAAAGTCCAAATTCTCTGTTAGATGTATATACATTAATATAATTTTCTTTTTGAATTAAAATATCGAAATTATTATTTACAGCAATTTTTTGCAAATCATTTTTCATTTTTTCAGAGTCTTCTGGATTTTTATAAAATTCATTTATTTGATTATACACATCTAATAAGGTTTGTTCCTTTGAATATAGAAAGAAAGATTTTAATATAATATTATTCATTAAAATTAGTGCAACAATTATAGTAAGTACTGTTATAGATAATATTAAAAATAAGCGTATTCTAATAGATTTTGTTTTATATTTTATACTATTTAACTTCAAATTTATATCCTATTCCTCTCATAGTTTTTATATATTTACCACGTTTTCCTAGTTTATGCCTTATTTTTTTTATATGACTATCTATTGTTCTTGAGTCTCCATAATAATCATAATTCCATACATTATTAAGAATTTTATCTCTTGAAAGTGCTATGTTTTCATTATCCACTAAATACTTTAATAGTTCATATTCTCTTAGACTCATTTCCACAATTTTTCCGTCTACAGTAACAGTTCTTCCTTGTTCATCTATTACTATTCCACCAAAATCTTTATTTGTATTTTCTGTTTGAACTGTTCTTTTTAGTATAGCTTCAACTCTTGCAACTAATATTTTAGGGCTAAATGGCTTGGATATATATTCATCAGCACCTAGTTCAAAACCAAATAACTCATCTTGTTCTCCTCCCCTTGCTGTTAGCATTATTACTGGCAGTTGTGAACTTTGCCTAATTTTTCTAAGCACAGACCAACCATCTTGCTTTGGCATCATAACATCTAATATAATTAAATCTATTTTTTCTTTTTCATTTTCAAATATTTCTAATGCTTTTTCTCCATCTTCTGCCTCTAATACATTATAGTTATCTTTTACAAGAAAATCTTTAATTAGTTTTCTCATTCTAGATTCATCATCAACTACTAAAATATTATTCATACTTCTCCCTACTTTTTATTAAATTATACTATTTATATCACAAATATTTTAAATTATAAATAGTTTTTGTGTTTAATTTGTGAATTTTGTTGTTATTTTATGTAAAATATGATATAATTGCTTTATCAAATTTTAGGAGGAACTGCTTATGCGGACATCATTAGTTGTGGGAATAATTTCCCTGTTACTGGCAATATTACTTTTTGTGATTTTCGTGATTTATGAGAATCACATAAGTAAAAAAAATACTAATCCTTTGTACTTAAACAAAGTACAGGAAACACTTTTTATTTTAATATTGTTGTTTCTTTCTATCTTTGTAATTTGTTTTATCATTAATTTTAAGAACATGACAATATTAATACAAAAAATTTTCAAAGTGATTTTTAAGGCATAAAAAGCCTGGGGAGAATCTTTCTCCCTAGGCTTTTATCTTTTCTATAGTTTCTTCTATTTTTATTGTATTTTGCTCTCCTGTTTCCATATTCTTTAAGGTTACTACATTATTTTTTATTTCTTCTTCTCCTATTACAATTACATATGGAATTTTTAGTTTATCTGCATATTTGAATTTTGATTTTATTTTTTTATTTTCTAAATATACTTCTGTATTTATGTTGTTATTTCTTAATATTGTAGCTATTTCAAAGCATTTGCTTACATCTTCATCCATAGAAACAACTAAAACTTTTGTTATAGATTTTTCTTCATATTTTAATAATCCTAAATTATCTAGTTGGTCAAATAAACGTGTTAGCCCAATAGAGATTCCAACTCCAGGTAACTTTTTATTTGTATAGAAATCTGCTAAATTTTCATATCTTCCACCTGAACATATACTTCCTATTTCCCTATGATTTTTTAAGAAAGTTTCATATACTGTTCCTGTGTAATAGTCTAAACCTCTTGAAATTGTTAAATTTATTTTTAAATTATTTTCTGGAACACCTAGAATATAAATATTTTTTACAACTTGTTCAAGTTCTTGTACTCCATTTTTATAGGTTTCACTATTATAATTTAAGCTATTTAGCATTTCTAATTTTTCTGAATTTGTTCCATCATATGTTATAAAATTAATAATTGTTTCTATTTTACTTTTTTCTATTCCTAAATCTTCAAACTCTTTTATAACATTTTCTTTTCCTATTTTGTCTATTTTATCTATTGTTCTCATTATTTCTACTGTTTTTTCAAATAAATCTAATTCTTCAAATAACCCACTTAATATTTTTCTATTGTTTATATTTATTTCAAAATCTCCAAAATCTAGTTCTTTAAATATATTGTATATAACACTTGGCAATTCCGCTTCGTGCATAATATTTAGAGTTTCATCTCCAATTACGTCTATATCGCATTGATAAAATTCACGAAATCTTCCTCTTTGTGCTCTTTCTCCTCTATATACTTTTCCAATTTGATATCTTTTAAATGGAAATGTTAAATTTCCCATGTTTTTCGCTACATATTTCGCTAGTGGAACTGTTAAATCAAATCTTAAAGCTAAATTTTTATCTCCTTTTTGAAACTCGTAAATTTGCTTTTCTGTTTCTCCACCTGCTTTTGCTAAAAGAACTTCTGCAAGTTCTACATTAGGTGTATTTAATGGCAAAAATCCATATTTTTCATAATTTTTTCTTATTATGTCTTTCATTCTATTAAATTCAATTTGCTTTTCTGGCAATAATTCCATAAAACCAGCTAGTGTACGTGGTTCAACTCTGTTTTCCATAATTTTCTCCTTCTAATCTTGTATTTCGTTATATTCTATTGGTTTTGTATAATAAGTTTTGTCTTCAAATTCTATTCCTTTTAAATAATATATTGTTTGACTTTGTTTGTTAATTATATATACATCTGTGTAATTTCCTAATTGATTACTTGATTTTATATTTTCAAATTCTTTTCCATAATTAAGTCTTAAATTTCCTAACTTAGCTAAATCTATAACAGAATATTCTGAGCTATCATTTGGATTTGCAGAGTTAACAAAATTGATGTTAAAACTTAATAGCGGTAATTCGTTATTTTTTAAATAATATGTATCTACTTCTGTTTGAATTTGCTCTATATCGCTATACATATTATTAATTTTTTGCATTTTTAATCCGCTTGTAGAATAATATCCCATCATTCCACCTATTATTAAAATTAGCACTACTGTTAGAATAAGTGATGTTAAAGTTATACCTTTTTCATTTTTTATAATCATTTGTATCTCTCCTAATAAAATAAAAACCAACTATATTTTAATATAATATAGCTGGTTTTGCAAGTTTATACTGTTTTAATTTTTTCTAAAATTATATTTCTTATTTTTTGTCTTTCATTTTCTTTTATATTTATATACCATAAATATATCAATATTGTTACTACAGCTATGTTTTTAGCGTATAAAATAAATATACTACAGAATATTGTAAATATAATTAATGTTGCATTTGCAACCATGTTTGTATATTTATAAGATTCTTTGTTACTACAAAATAATTTTAGTATATTTTGCAATACTTTACTTCCATCTAACGGATACATTGGTATTAAATTAAATATTGCAATTATTGCATTTAAGTATATTATTTTTTCTTTTAGCATTAATTCTATTGGTAAAAATAATGCTATTATAAATAATATTATATTTGTTATTGGTCCTGCCATTGAAATTATTAAATTTTTTAAAACATACGTATTTCCCTTTTTTATTTTTTTATTGTAATCTTCTATATTTGTTTGCAAAAATATAGAAAATCCTAATGGCATAACTTTAAATTTTAGTAGTTTATACCCTAAGAAACGTGCTACAATAATATGCCCTAGCTCGTGAATTAAGGCAAATAATAAACACAAGCAATATATTTCTATTTGACCTGTAAAGAAAAAAATTAGAGCAAAAAAAATTATCTTTAAATCTATTTTTAATTCCATAAATTCTCCATTCCCTTTTCTTTTTTTAATTATATTATTTTATAGAGAATTCTATGAATTAAAATTGAAGTACTAAATCTGGGTTTACAAATCTATCTTCTTTTCGTATCTCAAAATGTAAGTGTGGACCTGTTACATTTCCTGTTGCACCAACTTTTGCTATTACCTCTCCTTGTTTTACTGTATCACCTTGTTTCTTTAATAATTCACTACAATGAGCATATACTAAGCATACATCATCTTTTTTTATTTTAAAATGTTTTCCATAATCTCCTTCACTTGAAGCTACCTCAACTATTCCATCTAATGCTGCAATTATATCTGTTCCTGTCTTTGCAGCTATATCTATTCCTGTATGATTCTTTGGCACACTTGGTGTCGTTGGGTCTCTTTGTCCAAATCTTGAAGTTATTGTACCTTCCAAAGGCTTTATTAAATTATATGTACCTTTTATATTATTGGCATCAATTTCCATTTGAGATAAATTCTGCACTTCTTCTGCTTGTTTTTCTTCATTAGCTCCACCTATATTTTCTGTTTCTTGAGTATTTATTTGATTTTCATTTTCTATTGTATTTGTAATTGTTTCTTGATTATTTTCTACATCTGTACCATTAAAAAAATTTGTTGCTTTATTATAATATTTTTCCAATTCTACATTATAATTTAAAATACTTTTTACATTATTTAAAAATTCTTGAGTAAAAATATAATCGCAATTTTTTACAACTAGAATTGATACATAAATAATTACACAGAAAATAATTTGCATTATTAATTTTCTTAAAGGTCTATTACGTTTTTTTTCATTACCATATATATGTGTACTTCTATATGAAGAACCTAAATTTTGATTTCTCCTTCTATTATAAATTTCTTCTGCTCTTCGTATTCTTTCATCTGAATTCATTATTCTTTCCATTTACACACCTCTTCCTTAGTGTTTTTCTAAACTATATGCGTAAATGAAAATTTTATGACTAAAAGAAATTTATAAATGTTCCTAGAATAGCTAAAACACCTAACATTCCGGTTAACATTTTTAACCTTTTACACTTTTTTTCTATTTTTTTTATTTTATTGTTCTCTTCGTTTTTTTCTATAAGGCTCTCACAACTTTGAATTATATCTTCTGCCTCTTTTATTATAAGTTTATTTTCATTCTTTTTATCAATATCTAATTTCTCTATCTTTAAATTTTCCTTAACAATAATAAAAGCCTCTTCAACAATGTTCGAAGGTATGTTTTTTACTACAATCATATTTTTTAACCCTTCCATATAATCCCTCCTCAAACTTTATATTTAAATTTTTTCCACTTTAGAAAGGTTTATACAATTTTCATCTATTACTTTACACATTTCTTTTGTTATTTTTTCAGACATATTTATTATTGTTTTTATACTTACACTTTGCAGACTAATTAAATTTAAAACACTATTAAATTTATTATTTGCAACTACAGCTTTAATAGAAATATCATAATTTATAGCCTTTTCTTCAAAAAAAGCACTATTTAATTTATTAGATTTCTCTTCTACAATAATATCTCCCACATTATATGAACTAGAAATTGCAGAATCTATAAGAATTTTTACACTTTTTAAATTATTAAAATTCTCAATATTATTATTAGTTAGCGGATTGTCCAAGTTTCCTATAATATTTATATTTTTAATACTATTTTTATCAATATATTTCTTTAAGTTACTTCCCACCAAAGGACCAACTGCATCCCCTACCACCTTATCTGTTCCAACGCAAAGAAAACAAAGCTCTTTTTCAAAATAATTATTCCTTCGTATAATATCTATAACACTCTTACTTAAATTCATAACCACTCCTTTTTACAAATATACTATTTTTTAGGAGCAATTATTATACTTATATTTTCAGTAGAATTATATTTCTTTATAATATCCTCTGAAAAACTAGCAATCTCATTGCTTAAAATAATTGTTTTATAATTATTAGAATACAAATTTTTAATTTCACTATCAACATCATCAGGATTATCCAGCTTAACCACTTTAGCTCCAAAATTCTCCAAAATTTTAAAACTATTTGCATCTTTTGCATACTTAATACAAGAAATTTTCAAAAAATCATCTCCCTAAAACTATTCTTTCAAAAGCACAAAAAAATATACAAACCTGTCCCAAAAAGAGCAAAAAATGTAACTTTGGGACAGACCCAAAGTTACATTTTATCTTCCACATCCGCAACATCCGAAGTTTGTGAATAGTAGTAGGAATATTATTATGAAGAATAATATTGTGCTGTCGTCTCCGCATCCACATCCTCCAAATAGTCCGTTGAATAGTCCTCCGTTGTTGCAACCACAGTTTCCGCAGTTTCTGTTTTCTTCCATTTAAAGGTACCTCCTTTTTATTTTTATATAATATGTTATGCAATTTTGTTTTTTTGTGTTACAATTAATTTACGGGTTGCCTTAGGACGCCACCACTACATTATTAGAATATAATATTACATACATAAGGCTCCCCCGATTATACCTAAACAAAAAAATATAATGTATTTTAAAGAGGAGTTTTTTATGAAAAAAATTGAACTTTTATCACCTGTTGGTAATATGGATTGTATGCGTGCCGCTGTTCAAAATGGTGCTGATGCGGTTTATTTTGGAAGTGGTTTTAGCGCACGTGCTTTTGCTTCTAATTTTGATGGTGATGATTTAAAATGTGCTATTGAGTATGCTAAGCTTAGGGGTGTTCATACTCATTTAACTTTGAATACTTTAATTAAGAATGATGAGTTCGAGAATGCTTTTTCTGTTGCTAAAATGGCTTATAATTATGGTATTGATGCTATTATTGTTCAGGATCTTGGTTTAGCTAATTTGTTAATTAATAGTTTTCCTAAGATTTCTATTCATGCTAGCACTCAACTTACTGCTCATAATTTAGATGGCGTTTTGGCTTTGCAAGATATGGGCTTTAAAAGAGTGGTTCTTTCTCGTGAGCTTACTTTGGAAGAAATTGAATATATTACTAAAAATTCTAATGTTGAAATCGAGACTTTTATACATGGTGCTTTGTGCATTTCTTATTCTGGTCAATGCCTATTTTCTAGTATGGTTGGTGGTCGTTCTGGTAATAGAGGAAAATGTGCTCAGCCTTGTAGACTTCCTTTTTCTTTAATTGATGAAAAGAATAACAAATTAGATAGTGGTTATTTACTAAGTACAAGAGATTTATGTGGCTTGGATTTTATACCTAATTTGATAAAGGCTGGTGTTTCTTCTTTGAAAATTGAAGGTAGAATGAAGTCTCCTGAATATGTTGCAACTGTTACTAGAATTTATAGAAAATATATAGATTTAGCATATTCAAATGAGCCTTATGTAGTAGAAGATTCAGACAGAAAATTATTAGCTCTTGCTTTTAATAGAGGTGGTTTTTCTAATGGTCATTTCTCTAAAGATTATAATAAAAATCTTGTTTTTAAAGAAAAACAAAATAATTGTGGTTTGTTTTTAGGTACTATTGAAAAGTATAATACCAAAAAAGGATTAATAACCTTTAAATGTGCTGAAAACTTACATATTGGAGACTCTATTGCTACTCAAAATGAACAAGGTAGCTATAAAATTTCTGAACTTATGCTTAAAAATACAAATATTAAGGAAAGCAAATGTGGAGATGTTGTTACTATTGGTAGAATGAAAGGAAATATTAAAGTTGGCGATAAACTTTATAAAATTTCTGATTCTATTATTACTTCTGAAATTAGAAATACCTTTAGCGAAAACTCTGAAAATAGAAAAATACAATTAATCTGCAATAGTAAATTTGCTTTGAACAAGCCTATCGAACTTAATATTCGATCAAATTCCAATGTAGATGTTTATGAAAATCTAAATATTAATATTATTTCCGACAAATGTCCTGAACAGGCTAAGAATAGTGGGCTTTCAAAGGAAAATATAATAAAACAACTTTCAAAAACAAACAATACACCTTATGAATTTTGTGAATTTAATATTGAACTTGAAGATAATTTGTTTTTACCTAACAGTGTTTTAAATGAGCTAAAAAGAGAAATCTTATCTAAAGTAAAAGATTTTGCAATTTCAAATATTAGTAGAAATTTTAAAAATAATGATTTACCTTCGAGAATCAGCTCTTCACCAGAGATGTCAACCTCTACACTAAAAATTGCCTTGCTATTAAATAATTTGAATTTAGAAAATTATGATAATCTGCAAAAAATTGATAAACTTTATATTCCTTTAAAATACTTTATAAATAAAAGTTACTCTGATAATATAAAA
>CAJKKA010000006.1 GCA_905200315.1 uncultured Clostridium sp. | reverse complement strand
ATGTTACACCAGATGATCAACAATTTTCAATAACATACGATGAAGAAGGAAATATAACAAATGCAAATATAGCAGGAGATAGTTCAAAAATAACAATAAAAAAAGAGGCAAGTGATGTACACACAGTAAATATAGAACTAACAATAGAACCAGCAGTGCCATTTGAAATACACAATACAGACTTTTATGAAAATACAGATTTAGCAAACGGAAAATTTGTAATAGAAAGAGAGGATAATGTAAAATCAAACGAAAAAATAACAGATTCAAATGGTCATGTAGTTGTATATGATGGAGCTTTTGGAGAAGGAACAAGTTCAAGTAATAGAACATATATTTACACTATTAAACAATTAGAAGCTAAATATGGGTACGCAACAGTAGAAGACTTTAAAATAGCAGTAGAATATAACTCAAAAAGAGAAATTGTAAGTGCAAGAGTAAGCGAAGATACAGATTCTACAAATAAATTAATAAAAGTAACAGCAAAAACAAATACAGGTTTAAATGGAAACAATAAAGGAATTGTAAATATAGAAGTTAAAAACTTACCAGCATTTAAAATTAATTTAGATAACTATGATAGACCCGATTATAACGAAGGAATTATAACAAATTTAGCAGGTGCAGAATATGAAATAACATCAAACTATAACACTTCAGCAAAAGCAATAAAATCAACAACAGATACATTACAATTTATAGTAGGAAGAAATCCTATTAATGGAACAGGAATATACACAATAAAAGAAACAAAAGCAGAAATAAACCATCAAACAATAGAAAAAGATATAACAGTAACAGTAGAATTTGCAGACGGAAAAGTAGTAGATAGCTCAATAAGAATTTCAGACAACGAAAATATACCATATTCAACAGTTAGCGCAGTAACACCTAAGGTAAATAATGAAGATTATCATGCGATTAACATGAATATTAGAAATAACAAACTAATACAAGTAAACTTACATAAAATAAATGAAGATGAAAATCCAGTAAGTAATGTAAAATTCAGAATAGAGGGTAAAAATAAGGAAAATGATGAAGTATTATTTACACAAGAGTTAACAACGTTAGAAGGATTAGGAGCATTTAGATTAAATAGAGCTTTAAATAATACAACAATAATATATACAATAAAAGAATTAAAAAATACAGCAGGATACCAATACATACCAGAAGATTTAACTCTAGAAATTACTTATGATAATAATGGAAAAATTGCAAAAAATGATGATAATAATTATAGAGTAAAACTAACACCAGAGGTTAGTTGGGCAAAAATAACAAATATAACAGACTTTGCAATAGACATGAATGTTACAAACGAAAGAATAAAAGAAATAGGGGTAAACTTAAATACTATAGATAAATATGACAATAATAAAAGAGCAGAAAAAGCTGAGATAAAGGCATACTTTGTAAAAGATAACACAGCATTTGACGAAGATGAAAATCATACAAATACATTAATAACAGGTAGAGATGATGATAATGATGGAGAACCAGATTTTTCACATGGACAAGACTATAAAACATTAGGAAGAGCAGAAGATATAGTAAAAAATGAAATTGAAGGAAAGAAAACAGCAACATTAGTATTAAAAGAAATAAAAACTCCAACATCATATTACGATACAATAAATAAAGTATCAAAAGATAATATCTATATGAATTGGGGATACTATGGAGTAAGTAGTGCAAGAATTGACTTAACATTTACAGATGAAGGTAAAATTGCAACAGCAAATCTTATTCCAGATAGTTTAGGAACAAGTCCATTAGGAAAATGTTTAGATTCACAATACATTACACTTACAATAGATCCAACAAATCCATATGCTTTAAATATAGATTTAAGGTATTATCCAATGCTTGAAATGACAATAAATGCAGTTTCAGATGATACATATGAAAGAGCAGAAGATAATAATGATAATGATTTAATAGGAACATATAAAATTAGAACTCAACATTATGATGATATTGTTAGTATATATTTTGATAAAAATACAAATAGAAGAAATGGTTTGGTAACTGCAGGATATATAGGACAAGCTATATTAAGAGGAATAGTACCTTCAACAATAAGGCAAGATTCAAAAATAAAAAATAAAGAAACAAATATATACGAGGCAAACAATTATGGATTATGGCCAGGAGAGCAACAAGAAATTAACAATGAAGAAGATATAGAAAATGGAGGAAGAATAAGATACTTATATATATCAGAGCCAAACAATGAGCAAAAAAGTGAACCAGCAGATAACTACGAAGGATACAAACAACTTCAATACCAACAAAATGGACAACAAGATTATTCTCCAATGTATATGAGCTTCAACAATGCTTTAATGGGAGCAATTAGAGTAAAATACAATGAAAAAGGAGAAATAATAGAAGCAATAATACTAAAAGATAAACAAGCAAATTCAGACAATAGAGATGAAAACAATGATAAATCTGAATATATAACAGTAGAAATTTCAGACAATAAACATGGAATAATAGTTAAATCACAATACAAGAGAACAACAACAATAGAAACAAAAGTTGTAGACAATGTAACAGGAGCAGAACTAAATAACATAACATTATATCCTTTTAAAGGAAAAACAGTAAATACAAATAATAACTATACATTTTATCCTTCTGGAATGAAGAACTTATCAAATGGAGAAAATACATGGACATATTGGGGAGGAAACGATGCAAATGGAAGCAATCAATATGTAATAGGAACAGAATTTAATAATTCAACACAATATAATGGTTACTCAAATATTGGAGATGTAAAATTAGATATACATTACGATAAATATGGTTATGTAGATAAAGAAGCTTCAAAAGTTGTAAGTACAAATGCAAATGGAGATCCAAATGCAGTAATAACAGCAGTAGACAAAGATAGAATATATTTGAATATTATTGCTAATAGAAAATTTGATATACAAATAGATAAAAAAGATAAATATGACAATTCAAAAACAATAGACAATGTTAGATATTCTATAACATCATCAAAATACGATTGTGGAAGTGCAAATAGTACACAAACAAATGTAAGAACAGATATAGAACAAGGAAAACGTCAATCTATAGGACTAATGCACAAAGGTGAAACTGTAAGATATACAATATCAGAAACATTTACACCAGAAGGCTATTATACAATGGATGACTTCTATATGGATGTAACATACAATAAAAATGGAGTTATAACAGAAATTGTATTAGAAGATGGAACAAAAATATACGATTCATTAGGAATACATGAAAGCTCAGACCTTCCAATAAAATTAGTATCAGTAGCACCAAAATACGAAGGACTGAAACCACAAAGTATAACAGACTTAAGGTTTGAGCTAATTAACACACCAAAATTTAACACAAATATAACTACAAAAGACCAATTCTATAAAGAAGAACCAATAAAAGGGGTAACATACACAATACAAGATATAACACACAATATATCAGCTACAGGAAATCCAACAACAAATGAAAACGGAAAAATAGACACATATGTTGGAACAGTATATCCAAATGAAAAAGTAAAATATAAAATAACACAAACAAATATTGCAAATGGATATTATGCAAAAGATTCAGACATAGAAGTAGAAGTTGAATTTGATACATTAGGATATGTTACAAATTATGTGGTAACAAAAGGAAATGATAATCAATCAGAAATAAAAATACAAACAGGAAAAAGAGGCCTAAATATAACAATATATAATAAGCCAAAAGATGTAAAAATTGGATTTGAAAAATATGATCAATTAACAGAAGATAAACTAGAAAATGTAGGATTCCAAATAACAGCACAAGAAATAAGCACAACTAAAAAATCTACATTCGATGAACAAACAAGTGCAACAGGAAATATAACAGAAACAATAGATACATTTAATAGTGAAAAAGAAGTATTATATACAATTACAGAAACAAGGCAATTAGATGCATACAGAAGAATTGGTGATATACAAATAAGAGTAAAATATGCATCAGATGGAAGTATAGATTACTACAATGTTGATAGTAATCCAAGTAATGTAGGCATAAAATTTGCAGATAAAAAATTCGAAACACTAGCAAATGGAGATAAAGTTCATATAAAATTAAATATTGCAAATGATGATACATATGATGTAGTTGTTAGAGATGAAGACAAAGATATAAGCAAATTAGGAGTACAAGGAACTAAATACAATATAACAATAAATGGAGATAAGTTAGAAAAAGTAAATACAACAGATGGTAATGGATATACATCAGCATTAAATAGAAAAGAAAATGGAAATATAACAATAAAAGTTTCAGAAGAAAAAATAGGAGACGGATATAGAGAAAATCTTTTGAACTCTGCAGAATTAACATTTATAAAGGGCATAAAAACATATTCTTTGAAATTAGATGAAAAATCTATTGCCGCAAATGGATACACATTACTTTCTGGACCAACAGATTGCTATGATACAAATTATAAAAATGGTACAGAATATGAAATCAGCCTAGATAATGCAACTAGTACAACATTATTCTTAAGAATTTTTGAAGATACAGGAAAGATAACTTATACATTTAAAAATAATTCAAAAGAAATGCTAAAAATAAGAAAAATAGATTCAATAAGTGGAGAACCGCTAGAAGGAGCAGAATTTACTGTAGAAGCACAAGAAGTAGATTCTTATGGAAATCCACAAGATGACCCAACAACAATTGTAACAAACTTAAGAACAAATAGCGAAGGAATAGCAACTTATGACTTAGGAACAAGGCCACAAAGCAAAAAAATAAAATATACATTTATAGAAACAACAGCACCAAAAGGATATGTAGCAATAGAAAATGTTTCTGTAACATACACATATGATGTAGATTGTAAGATAACAGATAAAGTAAGTTCAAATAAAAGAATAAAAGGTGACGATAGTTGGTACGATCTAAATGTAACAATTAAAAACGGAGATTTAAATACATATAGTGTAAAAGTAATTTCTGTAGATTCTAGAAAAGGCTCAACAGCAAAAGGAATGTCAAATAATAGAATAAATGATTCCGTGTTTGATATATCTGTTACAGATAGTACAGGAAAAGTATTAAAACAAGTAACAAATACAAAAACAGCCGATGGATTAGATAGTTTTGGATATGTAGAAAGCGGAATGATAAAAATAGATAACTTAACAACAGAAGGAACAATATCTGTAAACGTAGCCCAAAAAGGAGTTATAGAAGGATTTGTAAGAGGAGAAAATCAAACAGCAGGAACAGTTACATTTGAAAACAACTATGTAAGAACATCTCCAACAGCACAAGCAGAAGTTTCATTAAGTAACTTAAAAGAAAATGGATTTATAGATTCATATATAGATACAAACGAAAATGAAATAGTTATAAAAGTATACAATGATCCACAAACAAAATTAAACTTACATAAACAAGATTTAGATACTGGAAAACCAATAGCAGGAGCAACATTCACAATAACATCTCAAATAGATGGAAAGAATCAAGTTGCAACAACAGATACAAGTTTAAATGTAACAACAAATGGAACAGACGAAGAAGGAAACGAAGAAGTAATAATAGGAGCACCAGAATATGGAAAAACAGTAGTATATAAAATACACGAAAATGCTCTAGATCAATATAAAGAAATAGAAGATACAAAAATAAAAGTGACCTACGATGCATATGGAAAAATTACAGGATGGGAAATATTAGGAGACGAATCTTACGTTCAAGTAAAAGATCAAGTATTAAGAAGAAAAGGCAAGTTCGATTGGAATACATATTCTTCAGAACAATTAAAAGCCATATTAGAAGAAAAGGATGAAGAGGGAAACAAAACATCAGAAATGGTTAAAACTGTAGGTTCAAGAAGACTAAATGTAGCAATAAGCAATAAAGCTGAAGATAAAATAATTCCATATACATTAATTGTAGAAGCACAAGATGAATTAAGAGTTCCTGTATCAGGAATAGATATTGACTTAAAACTACAACAAGATAAAGGAGAAAGACCAGTATATCCAACAAAAACAACAAACAATAAAGGTCAAACAACATATACAGCACAAGGTTCAGATAGACTAAGCATTAATATAGAGATATCAAATGCACAAAACTACACATTTAATGAAAACCTAAACTGTATATTATACAAAGATTCATCTACTGGAGAAATAAAAGCTTTACAAAACAATAATATTTATCCAGAAATAGACAATGTAAATCACATTGTAAAACTTGTAATACTATGTGAAATACCAGATAATAAATTTAATTTGGCGTTATATAAAATGAACCAAGCAGCAAACACTACAATAGCAGATAATCCAGCAACATTTACAATAACAAAAGAAGAAAATTTATCTGAAAGTGTAGTTGTAGAGAAAACGATAGCTTCTAGAGTACAAACAAATGAAGCAGGTATTCTTAACTTACAAAAGTTAAATATGCCAGAAACTATTGGAACATACAAATATAAAATATATGAAAATGAAGCACCAATAGGATTTAAAAAATTAGAAGATCCAATAGAAGTAAATATTACATTTGCATTAAATGAACATGGAAACAAAATAATAACAAATATAGAAACAAATGACGAAAAAAATGCATATATTGCAAAATTTGCAACAAAAGGAATGATTATATGTGTAAATAACGATGAAGAAGTAGCAGAAGATAAATATATGATAAATGCATTTAAAGTAGATGCTGAAACATCAGAAAAAATAAATGGTGCAATGTTTAAAGTAAAATTACCAGACGAACAAGGTACAACAGTTGTAACAGAATCTGGAGAAAATACAACAAACGAAGGACAATTAGATTATTGTTATGTAGAACAAGATAAAGATTACAAAGTACGATTGAAAGAAATGGAAAGACCAGACGTTTCAGTTATAAAATCTGTACAAGAATCTGGAAATGTATATAAACACGAATATATATTCCAAGAAATTTCAGCACCAGATGAATACGAATTAAACAGAACACCGATAAAATTAACATTAGAATTTGATATAAAAACAGATGATAAAGGAAATGAAAAGGCAATAATAAAAAATGCAATATCAAGCGATAACACTAGATTAATTATAAAAGAAGTTAAAGAAGACAGAGTAAACTTAGAAATATTAAATAACAAAGAAAGCAAGTTATCTGGAGCACATAGAGTTACATACAATGAAAACTCAACAGAAATAGTAGACAATATGCCTTCAGATCAAGCAAAACTTACAGGAATAGACTTAAAATTAGACAGCAAAGTACCAACAATAGAAGGACTTAAATTTACAGGATGGAATACAGAAAGCGATGGAAGCGGAACAACATATCAGCCAGGAGATGCATACACTGTAGACGAAGACATAACCCTATATGCACAATGGAGCATAGCAGATTACAAAATAACATACAATGCAAATGAACCAATAGACCAAGAAACAAAAGAGAAAATAGGAACAGCCCAAAATATTCCAGAAACACAAATGAAAACATACGCAAAAGATATAATATTAGATGATGATGATGCAACTCCAGAAATTACAGACTTAGAAGAAGAATACGAGTTTGCAGGATGGAACACAAAAGAAGATGGAACAGGAACAGAATATAATCCAAAAGATACTTATAATATAAATGCGGACTTAGAACTATACGCACAATGGAAATATATAATTAAGTATGACCAAAATATTCCAACAGATGAAAATGGATTCCCAGTAGGAACACCAAGTAACATTCCAGAAACAGAAAAAGTAAGCACATTAGAAGATACAATAATAAATGATCTAAGCAAATATAAAGATGCACCAGCATTAAAAGATTATACATTCAAAGGATGGAATACAAAAGCAGATGGAACAGGAACAAGGTATCAACCAAACGATGAGTATAAACAAAGGAAAGGAATGAAATTATATGCAATATGGGATAAAATAGGAGGGCTATATTTAAAAATTCCAGATGGTTCACAATACGAAATAGGAGAAAACGATAAAAAAATATACGAAGATGGAGATAAATACATTGCGAAAATAATACCTCAATTCTCATTAGATAAAAAAGGAACAAATATACAAAAAGGAACAACAGTGCAAGAATTTAAATCTAATATAGAAACAAATGCAACAACAATAGAAATAAAAGATAAAGATGGAAGCACTTTAGGAGAAGAAGATTTAGTAGGAACAGGAGCAATGCTACATTTAAGTAAAGATGGTGAAAATATAGATATAGCAATATCTGTAATAGGAGACTTAAATGGAGATGGAAAAATAACAGCAACAGATGTATCCGAAGAATTAATAGCATACAGTAAAGGAAAAAGAGACAAAACAGGAGAAACAGCAAAACAATACTTTACAAGCACATATCCATCAGCAACACTAAATATAGATGGAGAAGTAATATATAAATCATCAGATATAAATGACAATAACATAGGCTCAGATATAAACGACTTGTCAACAATAAAATTAATATATGGACTAGCAACAGGAAAAACATTCGATAGTAGTAGTGGAATTAATACCATAAAATTATGGAGAGGAGGTATATAAAATGAAAGTCAAATCTATAGTAGTATTAATAATATTAACAATGTTATTTGGAATAAATTGTGCATATGCAACAGATAATGAAAATACCAATCTTCAGTTTCAATTTGAAACTGAAGATAAGGTATATCAAAAAGACGATATAGTAACATTAGAGGTGAAAATAAGCAACCCAAACAAAATAGGGATAAATGTATTTTCATTTGCATTAGACTTTGATAAAGATATTTTAGAACTTAACAAAGTATATGATGAGGAAGAAGAAGAATATGTGCAAGACATAAAAGCATATAAATCATGGGAAATGAATTACGACGAAGAAATAAATAGTGTTACATTAACAAGGTCAGATTTATACAAAAACGACAATGAAAGAATATGCAAAATAAATTTTAAAGTAAAAAAAGATTTTAAAGAAAGCAATATGAACATTATAGGAATAGAATCAGCAGGAGGAGCAATAGACACATACACTCAAGAAGACAAACAAATAGAATTAAAAGGAAACGAACAAACAGAGCCAGAAGAAGATTTATACTTAAAAACAGAAAAATACAAAATAGGTGAAGAAGACACAAATAACTATACAAATGGAGATAAATACATTTATAGAGTATCACCAAACACACAAATATCAGAATTCATAAACAATTTATCAACAAATGGTAATATAAGCGTATATAACGCAAATGGAGAAGAACAGACCAATTACGATGAATTAGTTGGAACAGGAATGATATTAAAAATAAGCAAAGGTGATAAAACAATAGAACTAACAATAAGTGTATTGGGAGATATAGATGGTAATGGAGAAGTAACACCAACAGACCTTGCAGAGGCAATTCAAAAAGAGTTAGGAGCTGATAGATTAATTGAAATACAAATTATATCAATAGATATAGATGAAAACGGTGATATAACACCAACAGATATGGCAGAAATTATAAAATTATTACTTCAAGGTTAATAAAAAAGTGTAATTTAAAATAAATATATAATTGTAGAGGCGACCATTGGTCGCCTTTATATATTTTTTTTATTATAGGAAATTTTTATTTCTGATGTAAGAGATTGGAGGTTAGAAGTTGGAATTTAAAGTGAAGTCTTCGAAGATATGCTTTTGTTCAAACCTCTAACATCCATTTAAAGCATTTTAGTAATTCAAAAAAATTACATCTTACATTAATTTATATTATAGAAAATTTCTATTTTTTATTGTAGGGGTCGACGCCTCTGTAGACCTATTTAATATACATAATATTTAAAAAAGTAACCAAAATAAATATATTTCAAAAATGTAATATAAATTAAATAATCAGAAGAAAAATAGTGCTAAATGTAGTTCCGTAAGTAGTTACAAAAATAATAATGTAATATTTGCAAAATAGCGAAAAAGTGCTATTGAAAATTAAAAATAAAAAAGTTATATTGAAGATAATGTTAAACGAATAAAAGGAGGAACCAAAAATGGGAAAAGGAGAAGAAGAAAAAATAAGCACATTAAATAGAATATTAAGTTTATTTCTTATTAATGTTATATTAATAAGTTTATTTGCCCCATATTCAACAGTATTTGCAAGTGCAGAAGATGGAAAAGTAGATATGAAAATACTAACAACATCAACAGATCAAACTGTAATTAGTGGAAATACATATGTAATGCAAGTACAATTAGATTATGTACCAACAGGTATAAATCTTATCAATTTTGATTTTAATTACGATAAATCAGTATTTGAATTAAATTATAATGATGATGATGGTGAATATGATTATAGTGGAAAACAAAGTTGGAACTTTAGTGCAGATAGTGATGAAAATCCAACAGGAGGAACACTTACAAGAACAGAATTATATTCAACATTGCAAAAAACAATATTTACATTTACATTAAAAGCTATAGCAAATGCCAATAGTTCAGATGTTACAATAAATGTAAACGATATTGCTGGAGGAGCAACAATAACATATGACGCTAATGTAACAGCGTGCAAAGTTGGAACAAATTTAGGTTCACATACAGTAACATACGACTATACTACAAATGGAGGAACAAGTTCAACATTAGAAAATGCAAGTGTTATAGAAAATTCAGCAATAGACCTATCTGCGACAGCAACAAAAGAAGGATATAATTTTGTAGGATGGAATACAGATTCAACAGCCAAAACAGGATTAGACTCATTAAATATGTCTTCAAACGATATAACATTATATGCAATTTTTAGTAAAGAAATAACAACAACATTTAAATATTATAATGGAACTTCTGAAACACAAGAGAATGTTATAGGAACAATGTATAATAATGATGCAGATGTAACAATACAAACACCAATGGGGAAAGCATATACAGATGCAGAAGGAAACACATGGACAAAAAATGGTTGGACAAAAGAATTAGGAGCAACAATAGCGGCAGGAACAACAGAAAACACAGATATAACAGTAAATGCAGATAGTACATACTACATGCTATACAAAAGAAATATAACATTAAATTATAATGTTAATGGTGGAAGTAGTATTGCGCCAACAAATGGACAAGGAGTTGTAGGAACAAACTCTGCAGATCCAACAACAATATTAGGAAGCAATATAATGGTAGATTCTTCTACACCAGTAAAAACTGGATATACATTTGCAGGGTGGAATACAAAGCAAAATGGAACAGGAAATACAATAACAGGAATACAAAACTTTACAAAAGATACAGTTTTATATGCAAATTGGACACCAAATTCAAACACAAAATATACAGTAGAACATTATAAAGAACAAGCAGATGGTTCATATGTTAAAGCAGATACAGATACTTTAACAGGAACAACAGATACACAAGTAACAGCTGGAGCTAAAACAAGTTATACAGGATATATATTAGATACAAGTGTTGAAGGAACAATCTCAGAAGGAACAATACAAGGTGATGGAAGTTTAGTTTTAAAGCTATATTATAAATTAAATGAATATACAGTTACATTTAAAAATGATAATGGAACTTTAATAGATACAAAAACAGTAAAATATGGCGGAAGTGCAACAATAGAAAATCCAACAAAAGAAGCAGACGCACAATATACATATACATTTGAAAAATGGGTAGATAATACAGGTGCAGATGTAGACTTAAACAATATAACATCAAATATGGAAGTATTTGCAAAATATACAAAAGAAAGTAATAAATATACAATAACATTCTACGATGAAGATGGTGTAGCAAAATTAGGAGAAAGTACAGTAGACTATGGAAACAATGCAACAGCTCCAGTAACACCAACAAAAGCAGAAGATAATACATACACATATGTATTTGAAAAATGGGTAACAGAAGCAAGTGGAGAAATAGAAGACAACTTAAGCAATGTAACAGCAAATAGAAATGTATATGCAAAATATACAGCAAATTACAAAGAATATAACATTAAATTTGTAAATGATAATGGAGATTCAATAAGTAGCAAAACAGACTATCACTATGGAGATTTATTAGTATTACCAGAAAATCCAACAAAAGAAGCAACTGCAGAATACACATATACATTTGCAGGTTGGTCAGAAGATGGAATAAATGTAATAGATTTAAGTACAGCAACAGTATCAGAAAACAAAACATACAAAGCAGTATATACAGAAGAAAAAAATAAATATACAATAACATTCTACGATGAAGATGGTGTAGCAAAATTAGGAGAAAGTACTGTAAAATACGGAGAAACAGCTGTATATCCAAATAGCTTACCAACAAAAGAATCTACAGACGGACATACATACGCATTTGAAAAATGGGTAACAACAGTAGGAGGAACAACAGAAGATAACTTAAGCAATGTAATAGCAAATAGAAATGTATATGCAAGTTATTCAGATACAGTTGCAAAATATACAGTAAGATTCTTTAATGAGGGAACTCAAATTGGCGCAGACCAAACTATAGAACATGGAAATTCAGCCGTAAAACCAGAAAATCCAACAAAAGAGGCAGATGCACAATATACATACACATTTGAAAAATGGGTAGATAATACAGGTGCAGATGTTAACTTAGATCAAGTTACAAAAGATATAGATGCATATGCAAAATATACAACTACAACAAATAAATACACAGTAAGATTTTTTGATGAAAACGGAACACAAATTGGAGAAAGCCAAAGCATAGAATATGGAACAAGTGCAACAGCTCCAACACCAACAAAAGAAGCAACAGCTCAATATACATATAACTTTACAGGATGGGTAGACCAAATAGGAGGAACAACAACAGTAGATGTTACAAATATTACAGGAAATGTAGATGCATATGCTAAATTTGATCAAATAACAAATAAATACACAATAACATTCTACGATGAAGATGGAGTAGCAAAATTAGGAGAAAGCACAGTAGACTATGGAAACAGTGCTGTAGCTCCAGTAACACCAACAAAAGCAGAAGATAATACATACACATATACATTCGAAAAATGGGTAACAGAAGTAAGTGGAGAAACAGAAGACAACTTAAGCAATGTAATAGCAAACAGAAACGTGTATGCAAAATATACAGTAAATTACAAAGAATACAAAATTGAATTTGTAAATGATAATGGAGATTCAATAAGTAGTAAAGCAGATTACCATTATGGAGAATTTATAATATTACCAGGAAATCCAACAAAAGAAGCAACTGCAGAATACACATATACATTTGCAGGTTGGTCAGAAGATGGAGAAAATGTAATAGATTTAAGAACAGCAACAGTATCAGAAAATAAAACATACAAAGCTGTATATACAAAAGAAAAAAATAAATATACAGTAAACTTTTATAACGAAGATAAAACAACATTATTAGAATCAAAAACAGTAGAATATGGAAGTAGTGCAACAACAGAAAATCCAACAAAAGAAGCAACTGCACAATACACATATACATTCGAAAAATGGCTAAATAAAGCAGATGATACAGATGCAAACTTAAGTAACATAACAGAAAATATAGATGTATATGCAAAATATACAGAAACAATAAATAAATACACAATAACATTCTACGATGAAGATGGAATAACAAAATTAGGAGAGAACACAGTAGATTACGGAAGTAATGCAACAGCTCCAGTAACACCAACAAAAACAGGAATAGGACATATTTACACATTTGAAAAATGGGTAACAGAAGCAAATGGAGAAATAGAAGATGATTTAAGCAATGTAATAGCAAATAGAAATGTATATGCAACATACAAAGATGAACTTGCAACATATACAGTAACATTTGATGTAAATGGTGGAAATGAACTTGAAACAAATAAAAAAGAAGTAAAATATAGTAATGAATATGGAACATTACCAACACCTACAAAAGAAGGATATACATTTGTAGGATGGTATGATAACAAAACAAATGGTAACAAAATAGAAGAAACAACAAAAGTAACTGCAACAAAAAATCATGTATTATATGCAATATGGAAAATTAATGTATACGATGTAGAATTTATAGGAAAAAATGAAAATGGAGAAGAAGCTACACTTGCTACAGTTAAAGTAGAACATGGAAATAATATAACAACAGCATTATTAGAAGCACAAGGAATAAACATAAATGAAATACAAAAAGATGTAATTACACCAGAGTATACATACAAATATAAGGAAATGGAAACAAGTAAATTCTATACAGTAACAGAAAATAGAAAAGTAAATATTATATATGAGACTGTAAAAAATAAATATAAAATAACATTCTACAATGATGATAAAACAACAGTACTAGGAGATTCAGAAGTAGAATATGGAGAAAATGCAGATGATACATACATAAATCCTGTAAAAGCAGAAGATGAAACATACACATATACATTTATAGGATGGACAGATGAAGATGGAAATACAGATAATTTAAATAATGTAACAGAAAACAGAAATGTATATGCAAAATATGCTCCAGTATATAAAGAATATTCAATAAAATTTGTAAATGAAGATGGTAGTTTAGTAGAAGAAAAAACAGATTATCATTATGGAGATAATATAGTTTTACCTACAGAACCAACAAAAGATGCAGATGCAGAATACACATATACATTTGCAGGTTGGACAGACAACAATGGAGAAATAGTAGATTTAAATGATATTACAGTTACAGAGAATACAACATTTACAGCAAAATACGATAAAACAAAAAATAAATATAAAATAACATTCTATAATGATGATAAAACAGAAATTTTAGGAGACACAGAAGTAGAATATGGAGAAAATGCAGATTCTTCAAGTATAGTACCTACAAAAAATGATGAAAATGGATATAGTTTTACATTTGAAAAATGGGTAAATGAAGATGGAGAAGATGATGATTTAAGCAATGTAATAGCAAACAGAAATGTATATGCAAAATATACAAAAACACCAATAACATACAACATAGAATATGTAGATACATTTGGAGCAGACAATAGTAAAAATCCAACAACATATACTGTAGAAGATGCCGAGATTACTTTAGAACCATTAGAAAGCAAAATAGGAATGACATTTAAAGGATGGTATACAAACACAGACTATACAGATAAAGTTGAGAGTATAATAACATCTAAAATGGAAAATATAAAAGTATATGCTAAATGGGATATAGAAAAATTAATGTACTTTGTTAAAGTAGATGCAAATGTAGACAATACAGATGCAAGTGTTAAAATATACGATAATTTTGATGAAGCAAAAGAATATGTAGATAACTTATTTGATAATGGAAATGGAACAGCATTAGGAATATACGATTTAAATGATGACTTAGTATATTTTCCAGAAGTAGAACCAAAATTATATTATATAACAGATGAAAATGATCAAAAATTAAACCTAGAATATAATGATTTTGATGAAGCAAAATCATATGTAGATGGAAAATTTGCAGAAGGAACAACTTTAAAAGTATATGACCAAGATGATAAATTAGTATATATGCCAAAAGATGAAACACCAAAAATACAATATTTTGTAAAAGTAAATAAAGAAGACGAAAATACAAATTCAAATACATTTACAAATTTCAACGATGCTAAAAAAGAGGCAGATAATAGTAATTTAAGAGGAATAAAAGTTTATGATATAAACGGAGATATTGTATATGAACCAGACAATTTATACTTAAAATCTCAAGCATATAAAATTGGAACAAATAATAGTGATGAAAAACTTGACGAATATGTAGAAGGTGATTTATACTTATATAGAGTTTCACCAAGAACAACATTAAAAGAATTTATTGAAAATTGCGATACAAATGGAACAATAACAGTTTATAAACAAGATGGAACAGTTCTTGGAGAAGACGAATTAATTGGAACAGGAATGACATTAAAAGATGAAAAAGGATCAAAAACAATTTCTGTTACAATTTCTGTAATAGGTGATATAGACGGAAATGGAGAAGTAACACCAACAGACTTAGCAGAAGCAATTCAAAAAGAATTAAATGCAGATAATTTAAATGAATTACAAATATTATCAGTAGATATAGATGAAAATGGTGAAATAACACCAACGGATATTGCAGAAATTATAAAATTAGAACTAGAATAATAATTTATGTTATTAATATTAAAAAATATATATAAAACAAAAGAAGGGAGAAAAAAATGAAAAAAACATTAAAAGCTATTGTGTTAATGGCAATACTTACTATAATACTTAGTATTTCAAATATATCAAATGCATTTTCATATAATGCAAGTTTGAACAAAAGTACAAATAAACTTGAGGCAGGAGCAGAGGTGAAATTAACATTAAATTTAAGCAATATTGATATGGATGATGGAATTCTATCAATTAAAGTTGGAAATATTGTAGTAGGCGATGCTTTTGAAGCTATTTCACAATCAAATTTCACAGGAGTAAATGGATGGGCACCAACATATAGTAATGGAGCTTTATCAATTTCATCAGGAACAAAATTAACGAATGCGGGAGATGTAGTAGTTCTTACATTAAAGGTAAAAAGTGGAAATACAGCAAAATCTTCAACAGTTAAATTCCAAAATATGTTAGCTTCATCTGGAACAAATACAGGTGACATAAAAATAAGTGAAGTATCTGCTACAATTGGTGAAGAAAATGGAAATGATAATAATTCTTCAAATCCAGCAGTGAGCGAAAAACAAAATACACCAGCAACAACTAACAACAAAAACACACCAGCAAACACAGCTAAAAAAACAACTAAAAACACAATTCAATCATCAAAAACAACTGCAAAAAGAATATTAAATGCAGGAGATGCAACAACAATGGCAATAGTAGCTGTAGTAGCTGTAGTAGCAATTGTAGGATGCTTGGGTTTTATAAAATATTCAAAAAACAAAGACATTAAATAAAAAATAAATGGAATCAATTTTGATTCCATTTATTTTTTGTATAAAAATTTCAATTTTAATCAATATCTTTTATTTTTTCAATTTGAATATCATAACAATTAGCAAAATCTTTAGAAGCCTTTATATCTATAGAAGATGAAGAATTAGCTTTTATCACACTATCTAATAAACCTTCAACTTCTGCAATAGAATTTCCAGATTCATCTAATGCTTTTATTCTAAAATAAAACCCAGGAATATCTGATTTTGTAGTGTTATTTACATTAGCAGTAATGGTTGTTTGATTATTAAGAGTAGAAATTTTAAAATTAGAAAATTCTAAGTTTTCTACAGTTTTAGTTTCTTGAATTTTAGAACTTATATTATTTTTTTGACCATTTTCGCTAACAGTTACAAACGGTTCAGGTGAAACATTACCAGTTTCCAGATTAGTTTTTTTAGATTTTTGTATGCTAAAGATTATAAAGAAAATAATAAGAAGAAAAATAAAAAATGCTATGCATACTAAAGAAAATCTTTTTTTATTTGTTATTTTTAATTTCATTATATCCCTCCCAAAAATATTTTATCAAAACACAAAAAATATATCAATAAAAAATATTTAAAATATAAAAATAGTATGATATAATTTCCACAAAATAATAAAGGAGAAGAATGTTTTGAGAAAAAAGGATTATTTAAAAAATAAAAAATCTCATAAAAAATACGAAAGAGAAATTAAAGAAATAGCAAAAAAATATTGGAAACAAATAATT
Source organism: uncultured Clostridium sp. (assembly GCA_905200315.1). Next base: position 16,358 of record CAJKKA010000006.1, on the reverse strand, counting down.
GCAATATTAACAATTATTATAATATTAATAACAATTATAATAAATAAAAAGGAAGATAAAATAAATAGAGCTGTTACAGTAAATGCTGAAAAATTAAGTTATAGTGAGCCATATATACCATATGGATTTCAACATACAGAAGGAACATGGAATACAGGGTACGTAATAAAAGAAAATACAACAGGAAACGAATTTGTATGGATACCAGTAGATGGAACAAATATAAAGTTAGAAAGAAAAGATTTCTCAGTTTCAGATGTTTCAAATAACAGTTGCACAGATATACAAAATCCATTATTCGAAGAAAGTGTTGCGCAAAATGGAGGATTTTATATAGCAAGATATGAGTCAGGAATTCCAGAAGGAAGTACAATAAGTGGAGAAAATAAAAATATAACAGGAATACCAGTTAGTAAAAAAACACAAGAAGTTTGGAATTATATAAATTATGAAAATGCTGAAACAAGCGCAAACCAAATGTACTCAGAAAACACAGAACTAACAAGTAGTTTAATGAATGGAAAAGCGTGGGACACTGTATTAACATGGCTAGAACAAAATGGTGTAAATGTTTCTTCAGATAGTAGAGAATGGGGAAATTACTTAAATAATGAATATTCAAGCAAAGACGTATCTAAAACAGGGTATGAAAATTGGGTAGCAAATAATCTTTACGATATTGCTGGTAATGTTTCAGAATGGACTACAGAAAAATTTGGAAATTCTATAATAAGAAGAGGTGGAAACTATAGTAACGAAGGCCAAATAGCACCAGCAGGAATGAGAGAAAAACAAAGTAAAACACAATTTAACAATACAACAGGATTTAGAGTAATGCTATACAAAACCGGAGAAAGAACAATAGAAGGATACGATACGCCATATGTACCATCTGGATTCGAACATACAGAAGGAACATGGAATACAGGATATGTAATAAAAGATACTTCAAACGGAAATGAATTTGTATGGGTACCAGTAAATGGAACAGATGTAAAAATAAAAAGAAATAACTTCGGAACAAGTTTTGCAAATAAAGAAAATGCAACAGATAGACTAGATTTACAATTTAAAATAAGTGTAAATACAAATGGAGGATTTTACATAGCAAGATACGAAAGTGGACAGGGAACGTCGAATACAGGGGAAAACTTGCAAGGAAATGTTTCCGGAAAGCCAGTTAGCAAAAAAGGTACAGAAGTATGGACAAATATAAGTCAAAATCAAGCAATAAAAAACTCTAGTAAAATGTATGCATCTCATCCAGATATGCAAAGTACATTAATTAGTGGTTATGCAATGGATATGACATTACAATGGTTAGAAAATAGTGGAGTAAATGTTTCAGAAAACAGTTCAACATGGGGAAATTATTCATCAGAAAATGCAAAAGCTTCAAAAGCATTAACAGGTTCAAATGAAAAATACAAAGCAAACAATATATACGACTTAGCAGGAAATGTATGGGAACTAACAACAGAAAAATATAATAATGGACAAGATATAATCGCAAGAGGAGGAGACTATTTAAGCACAGGAAGTGCATTACCAGCAGGCTCTAGAGATATAGCTAAAAATAGTGATGAATATAACTACATGGGATATAGAACTATACTATATAAAACAACAAAAATAAAAGATGCCGATGTTCCAGAAGAATGGGATGCTACAAAAGTAAATGCAATACAAGACGAAGATGGAAACACAATACCAATTCCAAAAGGTTTTTACTATGTAAAAGGAAGTAAAGATACAGGAATAGTTATAAGTGACAATAGCGAAGACGAAAATAAAAGCGATGTAGAAGATAAAGACTTAAAAGGAAATCAATTTGTATATGTACCAGTAGATACAAGTACATATTTTACAAGAAGAGATTTTGGAAATACGTATGTAGATATTAATGCAACAGAAGCAGTAAATAATAAATATTGGGAAAATATACCAGAAGAATTAAAAGCAAGTGTATCTAGGTACAAAGGATTTTATATAGCAAGGTATGAGGCAAGCTATAAAAGTGGAACAACGGCAGAAGACTATATGCCAGCTTCAAAAGTAAGCACGCTTATAAATTCCTCTAATAAAGAAGGCAATTTATGGAATTATATATCGTTTGAAAATGCACAAAAAGCATCCGAAAATATGTATAAAGATAGCGAAAATGTAGTAAGTACATTAACATATGGAGCCGAGTGGGATACATGTATGCAATGGCTAATAGATTCAAGGGAAAAAACGTCAGATGAAGTAATAAAAGATTCAACAAGTTGGGGAAATTATTATGCTTCAAAGGTAACTGGAAATGATGGAAATACACTAAAAGAATCATATACAAGAACATTATTAAATACAGGTGTTACAGAATATACAATGGCAAATAATATTTACGACTTAGCAGGTAATTTAGATGAGCTTACAATGGAACAATATGCAACAAGCTATTGCTCTAATAGAGGAAATGATTATTATTCAACTAGTAATGCAGCAGGAATTAATAGAAATATGGGTTATATATCTGGAACAGGATATTGTGGTTTCAGACCAAGTTTATACATTTCTATGGATACAGAAAATATAAATATAAAAGCAGATGTAACGACGCAAAGAAATACAAGTTTTACGGGAGACAACAATGGAGTAGAATCAGGACCAATAACAGTAACAATTTCATATGGAGATGTTACACTTGCAAACGAAGATAAATATCAATATAAAATAGGAATAGATGGAGAATGGAAAACATCAAAAAGTAATATACAAACATTAACAATAACAGAAAATTGTACAATATTTGCTAGATATTATACAGGAGAAGTAGGTTATCAAACCAAATCTTATAATATAACAAATGTAGATAACGATCCACCGGCAGAATTTGAAATAGACGCAATGAATGCTACAGAAATAGGTTTAGTAGTAAATGCAGAAACAACAGATGCTTTGTCAAATATAAAATATTATGATTGCTATTTAAATAATGTAAAATATAGAGCTACAAAAGATACATATAAAAATTATTATACAATAACAAATGTAAAACCAGGAACAAAATATACAATAAGAGTAGAAGCAATAGACGAGGCAGGAAACAAAATAGCTTCAACAAATACAAAAGAAATTACAACATGGACTCCAACAACAAATGCATGGAACGAAAAAAAGCAAGCAAATAAACCAGAACTAGCAGAAGGAATGATACCAATAAAATACAATGGAACAAAATGGGTAACAACAACAGAAGACGACGAAGATTGGTACAATTACAACGAAAGTGGAAGTAAGTACGAAAGTAAATGGGCAAACATAATGCTAAGTGATGGAAAGTATAAATCAGATACAGTAGAAGCAGGAACAGAAGTAGAAGAAGCAGACTTAGGAAGTATGTTTGTATGGATACCAAGATATGCATATAAAATAGAAAATGGATATCATTCAAGTACAGCAGGAGAGATATCAATAGAATTTTTAGAAGGAACAAGTTCACACAAAACAGGGGTAAATATAGGAAGTTATCCAGAATATAGTTATTCGGAAACAGCAAGTGAATCTAAAATGAACAATTACGTAGTACACCCAGCATTTAATTACGATGAAACCCAACTAACAGGGCTATGGATAGCAAAATTTATAGCAAGTAGAACAGATGCAACAGATAAAAGTGCAGGAAGTAGTGAACAAATAAAAATAGTAGGAAATAAATATGCTTGTTCAATGTATTTAGGAAAAATATATACAACATGTATAGGAATGAATGATGAAGGAAATAATTATGGATTAACAAGTAATGATGAGGAAGTTGATCCGCATTTAATGAAAAATACAGAATGGGGTGCAATGACATATTTAACACAAAGTAAATATGGGTTAAATAAAGATAATCCAACTAGAACGCTAGATTTTGCGGTAGGGGCAAATTATAAAAAAAATGTACAAAATGGAAGTACAAAAAATATATATGGAATATATGACTTAGAAACAAAGGATTCTATAAGTATGTATGTTTCAGCATATTTAAATAATGAAAATAGCGAATTAAAAACTAATGGAAGTGAATTAATAGCGGCACCAAAAAAACACAAAGATGTATACAAAGTGGGAACAAAAGGAAATATATTATCAAACACAATATCAGATACAGCAAATGATAATTATGAAGCTGCTAAAGATAAATATGGAGATGCGTTATATGAAACGTCGATTAAATCTGAAGGCAAATATTCATCATGGAATTCAAAAAACAACTATATGATGAATCAGAGTAATGTATTTGTGAGAAGAGGTTTTTCAAATACTTTTGGAATATTTGGAATAAGTAGAATAAGTGGTGTAGGAGGAGGAGCTTTTAGACCAACAATAGCAGTAATAGATGAGCATCCAACAGAAAATATAACAATAACATCAGATGTAACAACACCAAGAAATACAAGCTTTACAGGAGACAACAATGGAGTAGAAGCAGGACCAATAACAGTAACAATAAACTATGGAGAAACAAGCTTACAAAAACAATATAAAGAAGGAATAAGCGGAGCTTGGAAAACAGTAAGCGAAAATACAAAACAAATAAAAGTAACAAGTAACGAAACAATATATGCAAGATACTACGATGGAACAAATGGAATAAAAACAAAAAGTTACACAATAGCAAATGTAGATAATGAACCACCAACATTTGAAGCATACTATAAAAATGATGAAGATTATTGTATTGTTTCTGTAAGTAATGTGAAAGATAACAACGAAATAAAAAAATATTATAGTATAAATGATGAAAATTATACAGAATTTTCAGAAGATTCTGTAACAATAATGCAAGTAAAAATTGATAAATGTAATGTAAAAGTTATAGATAAAGCAGGAAATGCTACAATACAAGAGGCAACAAAACAAGGTGGAATAACAACGGCACAAATGATAGCAAGTGACCCAGCAAAATATTATGGACTAAAAGTAACAGACTACACATCACAAAACGGACAAAATGATTGGAGAATATTCTATTCAGATGGAACACATATATTTTTAATAACAGGAGACTGTATAAATACGGAAGAAACAGGTAGAATAGATGCATCAACAGAAATGACAACAACAGGATATAGAGCATACTGGTATTATGCACCAAGTGTTCTCCAAACAGTAGATTCTACAACATTAACAAGATTTAAAGCAACAGAATATACATTAGAAAGTTCAAGTAATTCAAGATGTGTATCAACATTATTAAATGACAATAATTGGAGCAGTTATAAAGATAGTGAAAATAAAGCAGAAAAAGTAATAGGAGGTCCAACAGTAGAAATGTGGATGGATAGTTGGAATGCAAGATATCCAGGAGATAAATTGTATAGACAGGCAAGTACAAGCACAAAATATCCAGGATATTATGTAGGAACAAGTTCAAGTCCGACAAATTATGGTATAAGTTCTAGTGTAATGAGTGCAAAAGAAGGATATAAAAACAAACTATATTATCCACATACATCAAACTATAATGAAACAGATGGATACTGGCTTGCTTCGCCTTCTGCTTCCCGCTATGGTAACTATGTGCTTTATGTGGCTTATAACGGCAGTGTGGACTATATAAACTATCGCTACGACTATAACGACTACGGTAGCGGATTGCGTCCTGTAGTTTCTCTAAAATCTGGAGTTAGTGTAACTACTACAGATGAAGAATAAAGTATAATATATGTTTAATATACAATATAAATGAAATTTACATTGTGGAGGCGACCATTGGTCGCCTTTTGCTGCCATTACAAACATTAATGCAAAAAATATTCAATTGTAGGGGCACGGCGCTCCGTGCCCAAATAATAAAAAAATTTAAAAAACATTGAAAAAAACAAAAAAATAATGTATTATATAAAAAACATATTTTGCATAGGCATAATTTGATAATTTATATCAAACTAATTTTTATTCAAATATTTAATTCTTAAATAGCCAAGAAAAATAAAACAATAGGAAAAAGGAGTGATGTACTTATTGAACAATAAAATTAACTGTGAAATAAATGTTGATGATATTGTAGAAAAAATATATAATGATGAAAATATACCAAAATTTACATTTGAAGATTTTCTAAAATATCAAGCAATATTTCATCCAGAAGATAAAATAGAATTTGAAAATATGCTTGAGCTAAAAGAGGATTCCGATAATTATGATTACAACAAGGTGAATAATGAACACGATAAAGTGTTTAGAACAATTTTAAGTGATAAAAAGGAAGCAGTAATTTTTATAAATAAAACATTGAAATTAAATCTAAAAGAAGATGAAATAGAAAAATACAAAGAAAATTACATAACAGAAAATTTAATAAACAAAGAAACTGATATTGTATACAAAATAAAAAACAAAAATGTATTTATATTAATAGAACATCAAACAAAAATAGATTATTCGATGCCATTTAGAATAATGGAATATCAATTTAAAATAACAAAAAGTGCAGTAAATGTAAATAAATTAAAATTAAAAGAATACAAAATACCAATTGTAATACCAATAGTTTTATATACAGGAAGAAAGAAATGGAATGCAAAAGAATATATAAAAGATGCACAAGAAAGTTTTAAACAATACAATGGAGAAGAATTAGGAAGATATAAATTAGTAGATGTAAATAATTTCACAGAAGAAGAATTACTAAAAGAAAAAACATTTTTATCAAAAGCAATGTTGATAGAACGAAAAAGTGATGATGAAAATATAGTTAATTATTTAGAAAGAACGGTAAATGTATTATTAAATAACAATGAATTTACACAAGAACAAAGAAACTTTTTAATAGTAATGCTAGATATAATACTAAGAAGAAAAATAAACAACGATGAAATAACCAATAAATTAATAAAAAAATTAAAGAAAAGGGAGGAAAAAGAAATGTTAGCAATATTAGATGCAATAGACGAAGAAAACGAAAGAATATTACAAAAAGGAATAAAAGAAGGCAAAAAAGAAGGTATGAAAGAAGGTATACGTAAGACTAAAATCAGTAATGCTAAAAAAATGAAAAATGCTAACTTAGATATTACTTTAATAATAGAGATAACTGGCTTATCTAAAGAAGAAATAGAAAAATTATAAAATTTGTGTCAATAGGGACAGTCCCCAGTTGACACAAATACCAATGTAAAAATATTCAATTGTTGGGGCACGGTGCTCCGTGCTCAACAATAAAAAATGTAGGGGCGGTCATTGACTGCCACAAAGAAAAAATATAAAAGGCGACCAATGGTCGTCCCTACTTTAAATAGGCTATTCCCTAAGAAAAACAATGTTTTTTGTCATAAAAATAACAAAAAAGTAATATAAACTTAAATTTTATAGTAATAATAATATAAATAGAACTCCCGTAAGGAGTTCTATTCTGCTATATATAAATTAAAAAAAGCTATATTGAACTGTAAATAATAAAAATGCTAATATTATAAGAAGAAAAATAGGATTAAGGAGCATACGAATGAAAAGAAAATTGCCAGTTATGGTATTAGCAACTTTATTAATTTTTATAGCATTAACTAAAGCAACTTTTGGTGAAGTAACAACAAGAGCAGTGTTGCAAATAGCTAATGATGGAAAAAATGAAACTATCGAAGATAGTTCTATTCGTGTTGCTCACACTATTACTAACGTGGAAGACAAAAGTTTTATTTTAAACGTAGAAGTAGAGAATTTACAAGACCAAGGAACAGAAGTAGCTTTAGTATTAGATAATTCATTTTCTATGTGGAGTGAAAGTAAAATAAATACATATAAAGCTAAAATGATAGAAACTGTAAATAAAATATATACAAAAATTCCAGATGCATATATGTCATTACAAGATTACAATGGAACAATTACTGCAATGACTGGAAGCAAAGAAGATATAATTCAAGCTATAAATAATATAACAACTTATAATGGAATAACTGCAACAACAGCCCTTGAATATGCTAAAAATAGCTTTACTGGAAAAGCAAAAAATAAGCACATAGTTGTATTTACAGATACAGAGGAAAATCAAAAATCAGCAGATATCATAAAAGAAATACAAGATGACCAAAACTTGTATATGACAGCAGTAATAATAGGAGAAAATGCAAACAAACAAACAGAATATAAGGCTACAAAAAATACAAAAGTGTATCAAATAGAAGATAGCAGTAATTACAATTTTGACCAATTAAATACTCAAATTTCAGAATACATATATTCAACAGTAAAAAAAGAAATAAATAATGTTGTAGTAGATGGTTTATTTACAGAACAAGCAAAAGAACTATTTAACATGGAAATAAGCTCACAACCTAATTTAGGAACAGCAGCATTTATAGGTAGTAAACAAGGATATAAATTAACAATTCCTCAAATTACAACTAATAAAGTAAGTTTTAGAATTAAATTCACATTGAATAATGAAATAGATAGAACATATATAAACCAAACAGTGAAAATTATAAATAGTGCAACTATAAATTATGACGATAAAAGACAAGAAAGTAAAACATTAACAAATAATGAAAAATCACCAAGTATAAGCTTTTTAGAAAGATATACACTAGAGATAACAACTATAAATAAAGAATTTCAAGAAATTTTAGTTAGTGATGTAAATTGTACAGTTGTACAAAAAAATGAAACTGGAGACATAATACAAACTTTCGAAAATTTAAGAACAGATTCAAACGGAAAAATTACTATAGATACATTAACATATGTACCAAAAAGCTCTTTTGAAGTACAATTTAATTCAACACCAGGACCATATGAAGATAAAGATAATGAAAACTTAAGTATTAATAAAGATTTAACCTCAGGAATTATTACAGTAACAACTTCAAGTTTAGAGGCAAAAGATGGAGAAAGTGTAGAAGTAGATAATTACAATAAAATAATAAAAGCAAAATTTACTATAGCACCAAAAGTAATAGTATTTAATATAAATAAAATAGATGAAAAATCTGGAGCAACTTTGCAAGGGGCAAAATATGTACTTTCTCAACCACAAACAAAAGATATTCCTGCAAACTCAAAAGTTTCTGGAACAACAAATGCTTCTGGAAATCTAAAATTATCTGCAGAAGTAGCAGGAGTTTTACAATCAACTAAAGGTTCAGATGGCAGATGGTATACATATTATTATACATATGTACTAAACGAAGAAACAGTACCAACAGGATATATAGAGCAAAACACTCAAACAGTAGTAAAGATACACTTTACACCAGATGGAGAGATTGGAAATGTATATATAGCTGGAAATAGCTCAAATGCAAAAATAAAATCTGTAGAAAACGACATAATTAATCTAGATTTAACAAACAAAATGAAATTTTATACATTAAACATAAACGCTATAGATAAAGAATATAATAAAATTCCTGTTGTAGGAGCAGAATTTGAAGTATATGGTTATGATAAAAATAACTCACAAGTTTTATATGAAAGTGGCACAACAGATTCAAAGGGGAATTTATCAATAGAAATAAATAAATCTGGAGAAGTGAAATATGTAATAAAACAAAAGAAAGAACATGCAGCATATGAAAATGCAGAGGACTATACATATACATTAAATAGAGATTTTGAAACAAATGAATTAACTATGGTAACTAAAGACGATGGTATAGAATTAGACAACGATAAAAAAGTAGTAACAGCAACAATACCATTACAACCAAAGAAATTCAATTTTAAAATAAACAAAAAAGATTTAGATGAAAATATTCCTGTAGAGGGAGTTGAACTAAAATTAACACAACCAGGTATACGAGATATACTAACTCAAACAACTGGTAGCGACGGAATAATAAATTACAATGCAAATGTAGTATGCAATGCAGATGGAGGACAAGCAACATATTATTTAACAGAAACTAAAAAGGCAAATGGATACAAACAAATAAATGGAGACATTCCTGTAACTATTACATTTGATGAACATGGTAATATAACAAATATAAGTGAAAATTCAGATTATATAGAAAATGTAAAAACAGAAAACAAAAAAGCAGAAATGAACCTATTAAATGAGCAACAAGAGTACACAATAGAAATTTATGCAAAACATAAAAATTACAAACAAGTTCCTGTAAAAGGTGCTACATTCCAAATAACAGGTAATACAGATTTGGATGAAACAGAATTTTATAGAAGTGGAATATTAGAAACAAATCAAGAAGGAAAAGCAGTATCTGACATAATAAAAAGATCTGGAGACTTAAAATATACAATTACAGGAATACAAGTACCACAAGGCTACAAAACACCAGAAAGTAAAACAATAAAAGTAAATAAAAATCTACAAACAGAAAATTTAACACTATTAGAAAATAAAAATGAAAACTTATCTGTTGAGATAGATAATATAAATAAAATAATAAAAGCTACTGTATATGTAGAACCAGATGTATTTACAGTGAAGATAAACAAAAAAGATGTAGGCCTTTCAAATACATTAATTGGAAATGCAGAGTTTACTGCTAAACAACCAGATCTAACATATACTAACGAAGATGGTACAGAACAAACAATACAAAGAAATAATGTTATAGAAAAAACAGTAGATAATGAAGTATTAGAAATGCAATTAGAAAATCCAATTATAAATGAAATAGAACAAAGAACATTTGAATATACATTAACCGAAACAAAAGTACCACAAGGTTATGAAAATACAGAATTTTCATTAAACTTTAATTTAACATTCAATGATGATGGAAGCTTAAATTCAATAAATAATATAGAAGAAAATTCAAAAGCTATTGTTAAAGGAGAAGTAACAGAAAGTAAGGACGATTTAACAATAGAGCAAGAAAATTATTTAAAAGAAAGCCAAATAGAAGATAATAAATTAAATTTAACTATTGCAAATAAACAAAAAGGTGCAATTCTAAAAATTCAAGCATTAAATAAAAAATATGCAGGATATAGAATTGGAGTAGATGGAATAACAATACAAGTGGTAGGAAAAGATTCTACTGGAAAAGAATTTTATAATAAGAACTTAATTACAAACGAAAATGGAGAAATACAATTATCTGGTATTTCACAAACAGGTGATTTTACATTCGAACTAACAGTAATAAAAGGAAAAGCAGGCTATTTAGCAGGTGCAACAAAAACAATAAGCTTACATAGAGATGTTTTAACAACAAAATTAAGTTTAACAAAGCAAGATTCAGATACACAAATAAACGATGATAATAAAATAATAGATAGTAAAATATATGTAGATGTTCAAACATATAATTTAGAAATTACTAAATACGAAAAATTATATGGTAATACATTAATAGAAAATGCAACATTTATTGTTGAACAACCAGATATAAAAATTTATAAAAGGGAAAAAGTAACAGGAACAACAGTAAAAGGAGAAAAATTAGTAATTTGTCCAGAAGTTGCAGGAGAAGGAACATATGAATATAAAGTTCAAGAAGCAAGTCAAAGTGGATATATAAATCATAACATTAATACAACATTAAAAATTACATTTGATAAAGATGGAAATATAACAAATGTAGAAAAAGGAACAGATGAAACAACCGTAGAAAATAGCAAAGTACTAACATTAGGAACAAGTACTAAAAATACAATTCCATTAACAGTTACTAATGAACAAATGCCATATAAAATACAAATAAATGCAGTAGATTCAAAATACAAAAATGTACCTGTTAAAAATGTAAAAATAAATATAACAGGAAAAGCAAATAACAGTGAAATATATAGTGCAGAAGAAACAACAGATGAAAAAGGATTTATAGAATCTGATGATTTAATACAAAGAGGAGATGTAGATTACACATTAGAACAAATTAGTGTACCAACTGGATATGAAAAAGGCGACGCTCAAACAATAAAAATAAATAAAAATTGGGATACAACTAAAATAACATTAAGAGAAAATGCGCAAAATGTACAAATAGATGATTCAAATAAAATAATTAAAGTAACACTATACATTGAGCCTCAAACATTTAATATTAATCTAAATAAAGTAGATAAGTTGGATAATAATATAAAAGTTAAAAACGCAAAATTTATATTACATCAACCAAGTTTTGAAAATGGATATGCAAGAAACGAATACACACAAATAACAAAAAATAATGAAGAAGTAGTATTTACAGGAGAGGTTGCAGGAGAAGGAACGTATAAATATATATTAGAAGAAAAAGAAGTTCCTTATGGATATATAGCACTTTCTAAGGAAACCAGTTTATTAATAACATTTAACTCAGATGGTGTGGTAACAAAAGTTGAACAAGAAAAAGACAATGAATATGTACATATTGGAGAAATTAATAAGCAAAATGTAATACCAGTACAAATATCTAACGAAAAGAAAGTACATTCATTAAGAATAACTGCAATGAACGAAGAATATCATCAAGCAAAAGCAGAAGGTGTTCATGTAAAAATAATAAGAAAAGATTCAAGTGGAAACCAAGTATCTCTAGGAACAGATGAAAACGGTGAGCCTATTATGGAAAAAACAGGTATAACTCAGGCAGATGGAACAGTACTATTTACAGACCTAGAAGGTAGTGGAGACTTTAGTTATGAAATAACACAAGAAGAGCCAAGACCGGCAGCATTTTACTTGGGAGATAGCAAAACAATTAATATTCATATTGATGATGCAACAAATGAAATCACAAATGTAGATAACAATACAAGTATAAATAATAATATAAGACAAATATCTACAGAAATTTATTTACCACCAAAGAAATTTACAGTTACATTAAATAAAATAGATTATGATAATAAAAACTTAATTGGTGGAGCTACAATTATTTACAATGAAAGTAAATGGAGTAGAAGACTACAAGGAGAAACTGTTAATGATAATAAATATGTAATTTCTGGTTATGTTTCAGGCGAAGGTGAATACGAATACGATTTAGATGAAGGATATTACTATTATAATCAACCTATAGGAAGAGGAATTCCAAATGGATATAAAAATTACTTGAATAATCATGTGTTAAATATTACATTTGATGAAGAAGGAAATATTACAAATGCAGAAATTAAAAGTTCAAGATGGTTTAAAGTATATTGGAATAACGAAGAAAAACATACATACACAATAGATTATCCAGATTTAAAATATCATAAATTTAATATATTAAATCAAGATTCTGAAAATATTGAATTAGAACTTACAAATGTAAAAAAACAATTTGTATTAAATATGAATGCATATAGTGGAAAATACACAAATGATAAATTATCAGATTTGAAGTTTAAAATAATAGCAAAAAATTCAAATGGAGAAATTATATATAATGATACAAAAACAACAGATTCAAATGGAAATATAAATATAGCAGATGAAGACTATTTTAGAGTTACAGGAGAAATAACATTTGAAATAAAATGTTTAAATACACCAAAACAATTTAAAGAAATGCAAGATATTACTGTAGTTGTAAATAGAGACCAGCATCCAGACCAAACAATAACAGTAGATCAAGTTAAAACATCTTCAAACGTTAAAGCAAGCACAGAGGCAATTAGAGATCCGCATAACGTAAGTGACTTTACTTATAATGTTAATGTAGATATACCATTTGTGCAAAAAACAATAAAGATGGATTTAAATAAAATAAGTTCAAGTAGTGACAAAATAAATCTACAAGGAGCAACATTTACCCTAACACAACCAGATGGAAAACATACTGAGCAAGAAACTACAAATGAAGAAGGTAAAACAGAATTTTCAGCAGATGTTTATGGTGAAGAAAAAGAATATTTATATTACTTAGTAGAAAATTCAGCACCATCAGGATATGTAGCACAAAAAGATCCAATACCAGTATATGTAAAAATGAATGATGAAACAGTTATATCTGCAAGAATAGGAAATGATAATCCTTTAAATAAAGTAGTAACTAAAGATAATAGTGTAAACTTAAAAATTGCAAATGACCCAATAGGTTCTTTATTCAACTTTAGATTAATTGAAAGATATGAAAATAAAGGAGTTGAAGGTTCAAAATACAATATTACAATAAATTCTATAAATGGAGAAAAATTAGATGTTACAGATTATACAGATGAAAATGGTAATATAGATGTAACAAAAATTCCAGGAAACGGAGAAATTGTAATAAAAATAAATGAATTAGAAAATGCAATTGGGTATAAGAAATTTGAAGGTGAAAAAATAGTTGTAATAAATAAAACAGACAAAGGGGAATTAAGCATAGTAGAAGAGAAAACTTCAGAAGATATAATAGTTTCAATAGATAAAATAACAAATACAGTAATTGCTATATTACAAAATCAACCTACAAAAAAGAAAAACTTAATAGAATATAAAGTTGTAGACATTAATGATAATGAAATAGGAATAAAAGATGTAAGTTTAAAAACTAACCAACCAAATTCAACTTCTACAACAGATATAGTAACTAACCAAAGTGGTATTGCATATATAGAAAATCTAAATGTTCCAGGAACAGGAAGTTATGAATATAATACTGTTGTTGCAGGAACTCCAGATACATATTACACATATAACAATCAAATAGATTATCAAATAGAGTATAACGAAGATGGAAACATTATAAATATTGAAAAAGCAAAAGAAACAATAAATGTTAATGAAATTGAAGTAAAATATGAAGTAGAAAATGAAAGTGATACAACTACATATAAAGCAATTGTAGAAATTAAGCTAGAACCAAAAACTACATATAATTTAAAAGTAATTAATACACAAAAAGATAATTTCGATATTAAAATACCAGACTCTAGATTTAAAATAACATCAATTGTAAATAATAGTGACTCTTCAGAAGCGGAAAAAATAACAGGAACAGATGGAACATTTAAAATAACACAAGCTTCTGGAAATGAAGTAACAATTAATTTAGAACAAACACAGGTAGATAAAAAATATGTATTAGATACTGAAAGCAAAAAAATAGTTTTAACAAAAGATAGCAATGGAGTATTTGAAATTGACGAAAATAAAACAACAAAAGGACTTAAAGCAAGCATAACATCAACAGGAGAAATTGAAATAAATGTTGAAAATGAACTAAAAGGAGCAAATATAAATTTCCAATTAGTAAAAGTAGATAATAACAATAACGCCATAAGACTAGAAGGAGTTAAATTAAAGTTAAAAGATGAAACAACAGGAAAAGAATATGAAGTAACAACAGATGAATCTGGACAAGTTTTATTAGAAGGATTTAAAGTGGAAAAACCTGGGGAATACGACTTTACTTTAACAGAGATATCCACAGTTGAAGGATATAATTTACCTACATTACAAGATGGAGAAACAATAAAATTCAAAATAGTATACATTGAAGAAGATGGAGCATTACAAGTAAAAGAAGTTCTTCAAGATGGAGGAGAAAATGTTGTAACAGGAATATCATATACACAAACTGCAACAGAAAAAGAATATATTTTACAATTAAAGCTAATAATAGAAAACTCTATAAAAGATGAAAATAAATTCACTCTTAATCTTCATAAAATAGACACAGATACCAAGGTACTTTTAAGTGGCGCACAGTTCACATTTAAAGATAATTTTGGAGAAAATGGAGGAATAACAGCTAAAGTAGAAACATTAAATAATGGACAAGCAAGTTTAGAAATACCATTAGTAAATGGAGAAAATAAATTTACAATAAAAGAAATCTTAGCACCATTAGGATATGTTTTAGATGATAGCGAAAAAATAATAGTATTTAATAAAGATGAAAAAACAGGAGCAATAACAATAAAAAGTTCTGATATTAATACAAGTGATATAACTATTTCTGAAAATACAATAGATATTTATATAGGAAATAAGAAAAAAGAGACTCCAGTAAAGCCAAATGTAGATTTTTATATGGAACTAAATAAAATAGATAAAGAAACAGAAAATCCAATGAGCAATGTAGAATTTGTTGTAACAGAAATAGATAAAGAAACTGGAGAAGAGAAAGAAACTCAAACAAAAATTGTTACAAATGAATCAGGAAATAGCACATTAAAAATAAAAAATTTACAGGCAGGAAACACATATGTATACAAAATATCAGAAAGCGCTGTTACAGGATACAAGAAAATGAAAGATATAAAAATAGAAGTAACAGTTGGAAATAATGGAGCAATAGAAAACATTAAATTGTTAGAAGAAAATGATGCTGTAAAAGATTTACAATTAGAAGATGGAATAGGAAAAATTATAATACAAAATGAAAAAGGCGAATACGACTATGATTGGAACTTATATAAAATAGACAAAGACACCCAATTACCAATGAAAAATATAGAATTTAAAGTAACAAGAATAGATGAAGAAACAGGAGAAGAAAAAGGTAATAGTGGAATAT
>CAJKKA010000005.1 GCA_905200315.1 uncultured Clostridium sp. | reverse complement strand
ACAGGGGAATCTGTGAGATTTCCTACGCGATTTATGGGATTTTCCGGGATGCAAACCAATAGAACCAGAATATAATTACTACTGGGACATATACAAAATAGATAAGGATACACAATTACCAATAACAAATGTAGAATTTAAAATAACAGAAATAGATGAAACAACAGGATTAGAAAAAGAAAAAGGAGATACATTTAAAACAGATTCAAATGGTTATATTAATTTAAAAATAGAAAAAATAAAACCAGGAACATATGTGTATAAAGTAGAAGAAATAAAAACAGAAGAATATAAACAAATAAATGAAATAAAAATAAGAGTTACAATTGGAGAAGATGGAACAGTAGAAAAAATAGACCTTCTAGAAGAGAATGAAGCTGTAGAAGAACTAAAAGTAGAAAATGGAAAATTAAAAATAATAATACAAAATGAAAAAGAAGAAATACCAGATCCAACTCCAGAGCCAGAATATACATATTATTGGGATGTATACAAAATAGATAAAAATACACAATTACCAATGGAAAATGTAAAATTTAAAATAACAGAAATAGATGAAGAAACAGGAGAGGAAAAAGATAACAGTGGAATATTCACAACAGATGAAAATGGTAATATAAGTGTAGAAATATCAAATATAAAAGCTGGAACATATGTGTACAAAATAGAAGAAACAAAGGTAGCAGAGTATAAAGCAATAAATGAAATAAAAATAAAAGTAACAATTGGAGAAGATGGAAGTATAGAAAATGTAGAGTTATTAGAAGAAAATGAAGCAGTAAAAGAACTACTAGTAGAAAATGGAAAATTAAAAATAGTAATACAAAACGAAAAAGAACACCAAAATACAAATAATACAACAAACAACACGACGAATAACACAACAAACAATACAACAAATAATACAACAAACAACACGACGAATAACAAGCCAAACAATACAACGAACGACACTATAAATAATACAACGGGCAATACGATAGAAAATAAAGGAAACAATAATATAACTAAAAACACAATAAAAAATGAACAAAAGACAGGAATAATACCTGCTATAAAAAGAGCAGTAAGCAAAATACCATATACAGGAACAAGTCGTGTTATAATAATTTTAATCTCACTTATGTCTATAAGTGGAATAGTATCTTATATTAAATATAAAAAATAATTTTTAATCATACAAGAGATGAGGAAACTCATCTCTTTTCTCATATTATAGGAAATTCCTGTTTTTGATGTAGGGGTCGGCGTCCCCGACGACCCGGGTGGCGAAGCCACTTTTTTATACTTTTATATTGATAAAATAATATTTATGAGGTATAATAGCAAACAGAATATAAATAATGAAGGAGAAAAAATATGTTTCAAAAACTTGATGCAGTAGAAAAAAAGTATGAAGAACTTACAAAATTAATAAGTGACCCAGAAATAATAGCAAAACAAAGTGAATGGCAACAATACATGAAAGAACATGCTGAAATTGCAGATATAGTTGCTAAATATAGAGAATATAAAAAAGTAAAACAAGCAATGGACGAGGCAGAGGAAATGATGCAAGACCCAGAAATGAAAGAACTTGCAGAAATGGAATATTACGAAGATAAGGAAAAACTACCAGTACTAGAAGAAGAATTAAAAATTCTTTTAATTCCTAAAGATAAAGACGATGATAAAAATATAATATGTGAAATAAGAGGTGGTGCTGGAGGAGAAGAAGCAGCACTATTTGCCGGAACATTATTTAGAATGTACTCAATGTATGCAGAAAAGAAACACTGGAAATTAGAAGTATTAAACGAAAACGAAACAGGATTAGGTGGTTACAAAGAAATATCTTTTATGATTACAGGAAAAGGTGTATATAGTAGATTAAAATTCGAAAGTGGAGTGCATAGAGTGCAAAGAGTACCAGATACAGAAAGCAGTGGAAGAATTCATACATCAACAGCAACTGTTGCAGTTTTACCAGTAGTAGAAGATGTAGAAATAGATATTAATCCAGCAGATGTAAGAATGGAAGTATTTAGAGCATCTGGGGCAGGAGGACAACACGTAAACAAAACATCATCAGCTGTAAGACTAATACATGAACCTACAGGAATTGTAGCAGAATGTCAAACAGAACGTTCTCAATTACAAAACAGAGAATATGCAATGCGTTTATTAAAATCTAGAATATATGACCAGGAAAAACAAAAACAAGATGCAGAGCTTGCAAGTGAAAGAAAAAGCCAAGTAGGAAGTGGAGATAGAAGTGAAAAAATACGTACCTACAACTATCCACAAGGAAGAATAACAGACCATAGAATAGGTTTAAGTATATATCAATTCGAAGACTTTTTAAATGGAAATTTAGACGAAATGATAGATAGCCTAACTGCAGCAGATAGAGCAGAACGTTTAAAAGGAGAAGAATAGAAATAATTTATGGGCACGGAGTTCCGTGCCCAAATAACAAAATAAAGCCACAAAACAATTGACAAATAAAAACAAAAAAGCTATAATAAGCAAAGAAAAAATATACGCGTTATTAGCTCAGTTGGTAGAGCAGCGGACTCTTAATCCGAAGGTCCAGGGTTCGACCCCCTGATGACGCACCATTATAATAAACCTTGCAAAACCTACGGAAAATAAGGATTTGTAAGGTTTATTTTTTTATGTGAAAAACATTAAAAAAATGTAATAAAAAAGAAATATTTGAAACGAAAAACCGCAAATAGCTATATCCTTAGGTTATTCAATATTTATAATTGAAACATAGAAAAAAACATATATTGACTTTAATATATAAAAAGAGTTTAATAAATTTAAGAAAAAATATATTGTTATTTGGGAGGAAAATGATATGAATAACAAAATGAAAAAAAGAACAATAACAGGGGTAGCTATAATAAGTGGTGCCATTTTATTTAGCGTTGGTGTAGCTGGAACAGTACATCTTATAAATGAAAATAATGCTATAGAGGCTAAAACATATGTTACAGCTAAAGAAAACAATTTTAATACCAGTCCAACTCCAGTTATTAAAGAAGTAAATGGAATAACTTATTCTTTAAATACAACAGATTATACTGCTACAGTAACAGCAATAAATAAGCCAAAATCAGGCTCAAAAGTTATAGGCTCTGCTGGAACAAGCAATGGTGTTTATGATACATTATATGTAAATATACCACAATCAATAACAGTAGATTCACTAACATATACAATAAGACATGTTGGAAACAATAGTAACATTTTTAATTCTTCTTTAGAAAGTTATTGTGAAAATTTGAAGGCAAAAAATATAATTATAATTCTACCTAAGACTGTTAGTACTGTTGCATCAAATACATTTGGAGTTCCTTCTTATTTGAATACAGTTTATTTAATTAGTGTTTCAAATACAATAAGCATTCCTAACCAAAATGATGGAAAATTAAAAGTGTTTGGGGTTCCTGGAAGTGGTGCAGAAGCAGCATCTCCTAATTTTTTTGGAAGTTTATATTCTTATGATAAAAATGAAACAACCAAAACAATAACATTAAAAGGATTTAGTTCAAATGGAAAACAATTTTTGGAATATTTGCCAAGTGGAGTAACGGTAAATTTTGAAATGCCTACATTCATAAGTGAAAATAATGTTAAATATACAGTTACATCTATAGGAAGTTCAGCTTTCGCAGGAAGTAGTTTTATGAAAACATTAATTATTCCAGGAACTGTAAGTAAAATAGGGGCAAATGCATTTAAAAATTGTTCAAATATTAACTGGGTTAAATTTTTAAGTAAAAAAATATCAATAGATGGTTATGCATTTTTATCAGATCAAATTACAGAAATATATGCATTACCAGGTAGTGATGCAAAAACTTTTTGGAATAATAACCATCTTGCTGGAAATATAGGAATACAAAACAGTACTTTTAAAGCTTTAACAGTTCAATCTATTGACAGTGTGGTTCAAATGCCTTATAGAACTAGTTATAATTTAGGAGATACACTAGATTCTAGAGGGATAGTCTTAAAATTAACAATGAATAATAATCCAAATGGAACATTAGATTGCTATGTTACACCAGATTCAGCGGATTTAACATTTTCACCAACAACATTAAGTACCGCAGGGACACAAGCTATTACAGTTACATATTATGATAAAACAACAACTTTTAACGTTGATGTTAAAGACACAACACCAGCACCAGGACCATCAACAGAAGAATATGAAGTAAAATTATATGATTCAGATAAAGCCACGGTACTTAGTACATTAACATTAAAAGATGGGTATTTTTATCAAGATGGAAACAAGATAGAAAAAAATGGTAAATTTAATTTACCTACAAAAGATGGATACAAATTTGTAAGTTATAGGAGTTATGGTGATAGTCAATGGATTTTATCAGATGGAACATTTGGAAGTGAAGAACAATATAATGCTGTTTATAATTGTATAAAGAACGATTATGGTACTTATAGTGTATATATGTATGCGGAATGGGAAAAAATATATGATCAATTGGAATTAGAAGTTTATTATGATAATACTTCTGGTAAAAAAGAAACAATAGTGCTAAAGGATGGAGCATACTATCAAGGAGAAAACAGAATAGAAAAGGATGGTAAGATAAAGATACCAACTAAAGAAGGACATAAATTCCTAGGTTATTGGGGACAAGATAATGATGAACATCAATGGGTAAATGCAGATGGAAGTTTTGTAGGAGGAGAAGCTCAGTATGATGCATTATGGAATTATATTAAAAGCTATCCAGATCTTGCATATATGGTTGCAAGATGGGCACCAATAACACACACAGTACATTATGATGCGAATGGAGGAGAATGGCGGAGATGAAGCACCAGCTGACGACCAAAAAATATATGGAGAAGTATTAAAAATAACAACTAAAAAACCAACAAGAGATAGATATGCGTTTGCAGGATGGACAGATGAAACAGGAAATTGGTATTCGCCAGAATCAGATTATACAGCAGACCAGGATGGAGGAACTGTTACATTGAAAGCAAAATGGGTAACTGTACCTGTTGAAAGTATAAGCTTAGATACAACAGAAGCACCAATAAAAGAAGGCGGAAATATACAATTAACAGCGACAGTAACACCAGACAATGCAACAAACAAAAATGTAAGTTGGGAAAGTAGTAATACAGCTGTAGCAACAGTAGATGATAATGGTTACGTAATGGCAAAAAGTGTAGGAACAGCAACGATAACAGCAAAAACAGAAGATGGAGGAAAAACAGCAACAGCCACAATAACAGTAGAAAAAGAAATAACAGATGAACAAGGACCAACAATAGTTTCAATAAAAGGTGAAAAAGATTCAGAAGGAAATTATAAAGTAATAATAAAAGCAACAGATGAATCTGGAATAGAAAAAGTTTCAGTAAGTGGAAGAGACATAACTGATACAAAAGATACTGATGGAAACTACTATTTTATCCCAAAACAAAATGGAACATATAAAATAGAGGTATACGATACAGAAGGAAACAAAACAGAACAAGAGTATACAGAAAACAATATTATAGAAAAAACAAAAATAACAGCAGATAAAGATTCAAATGGAAATAACATTGTTTATATAGAAACAATAACAAATAAAAAAGTAACATCAGTTAAAGTAAATGGAAGAGAAATAAAAGATAAAGACTCACAAGGAAGATATTACTTTAAGCCAACACAAAATGGAACATATAAAGTTACTGTAGAATATGAAGATGGAACAACAGAAGAAGTAGAATACACAGAAAATAGAATTACAAATAATAATGGAAACAACAGTGGAAACAATAATACAAATAATGGTAATAGTAGCACAAATAATGGAAATAATGGAAGTAATAATAGTGGAACAAACACAGGTAATAGCAATAAAGGAAGTGGAACACTAACATCAGGAAAAAGTACCTCAGGAAATACAATAGGAACATCAACAGCATTAACAAGTTTACCAAAAACAGGTACAAAAATGGGAGCATTCTTTGCAGCAATAGCAAGTGGAATAACTGCAGTATTCGCTTGGTTTAAACAAAGAAAAGAAAAATAAAAAATAGAAGGGAGAAACTATGATAAATATATACAATACCAATTTGCAAACACAACAATTAGAAGAAATAAACAAAATTCAAAAAGGTTGTTGGATAAATTTGGTTTCTCCTTCAGATAATGAGATAATACAAGTATGCAGAGAGTTAAAAATAAGTGCAGACTATATAAAAGACTCATTAGACTATGAAGAAAAGGCCAGAATAGACACAGAAGAAGACGATGGAACAGTACTATTTGTAATAGACGTTCCAACAATAGAAAAAGAAAGTGAATCATATTCATACTCAACAATGCCATTAGGAATAATAATAGTTAGAGATGATTATATAATAACAGTTTCGCTACGAAAAAGTATAGTTATAGAAAAATTTATAAAATCAAAAGTAAAGAGCTTTGTAACATACATGAAAAGTAGATTTTTATTTCAAATAATGTTAGAAAATGCTTCTAGCTATTTAACATACTTAAAAAGAATAAACAAAGAAACAGAAATAGCAGAAAGCACACTAAAACACTCTATGAAAAATAGAGAACTATTAAAAATGTTAAGCTTAGAAAAAAGTTTAGTTTATTTCACTACTTCAATAAAATCTAACGAAGTAGTAATGGAAAAAACCCTAAGAGGGAAATTTATAAAACTATACGAAGACGACGAAGACATACTAGAAGACGCCATAATAGAAAACAAACAAGCAATAGAAATGGGCAAAATATACAGCGACATTTTAAATGGAACAATGGACGCATACGCATCCATAATATCAAACAACCTAAACGGAGTAATGAAATTCCTAACCTCAATAACAATAGTACTAGCAATACCAACAATGGTATCCAGCTTCTGGGGAATGAACGTAGAACTACCATTCCAAAACAACATAAACGGATTCCAAATAATGATAGCAATATCAATACTGCTAACGCTAGCAGTAACTATATGGTTAAAGAAAAAAGATATGCTCGACTAAAAGTGTAACTTAGGGTCTGTCCCAAAGTTACATTTTTTGTCCTTTTTGGGACAGGTTTAGATTTTTCTTGAAATATCTTTGATTTTCTGTTATAATATCAAACAATGATTATTTTAGGAGGAGTGTTATGTTATCTGTAAATGGAGTAACTGTTAGATTTGGTAAAAGGGTTTTATTTGAGGATGTTAATATTCGCTTTGGTAAAGGTAATTGCTATGGTATTATTGGTGCTAATGGTGCTGGTAAGTCAACTTTTTTAAAGGTTTTATCTGGCGATATTGAGCCTAGCAAAGGTGAGGTTACTATTGATAAGGGTGAGAGAATTTCTGTATTAAAGCAAGATCACTTTGCTTTTGAGGATTTTACTGTAATGGATACAGTTATTATGGGAAATAAAGAATTGTATGATATTATGAAGGAAAAAGATGCTATTTATGCTAAACCTGATTTTAATGAAGAAGATGGTATGAAAGCTGCTAAATTAGAGGAGCGATTTGCAGAGCTTGATGGATGGAATGCTGAGTCTGATGCTGCAATGCTTTTAAATGATTTAGGTATTGTTCCAGAAAATCATTATAAATTTATGAGAGAATTAGAAGCAAGGGAAAAAGTTAAAGTATTACTTGCCCAAAGCTTATTTGGAAATCCTGATATTTTATTATTAGATGAACCTACAAATGACTTGGATTTAAAAAGCATTGCTTGGCTTGAAGAGTTTTTAATTAATTTTGAAAACACTGTTTTAGTTGTATCTCACGATAGATATTTCTTAAACAAAGTTTGTACAGATATTGCAGATGTTGATTTTGGAAAAATTAAGGTATACCCTGGAAACTATGATTTCTGGTATGAATCTAGCCAACTTGCATTAAAGCAAATGAAAGAACAAAATAAAAAGAAAGAAGAAAAAATTAAAGAATTACAAGACTTTATTGCAAGATTTAGTGCCAATGCATCTAAATCTAAACAAGCAACATCAAGAAAAAAATCTTTAGAGAAAATTCAATTAGATGAAATTAAACCATCTAATAGAAGATACCCATATGTAGATTTTAAGCCAGATAGAGAACCTGGAAATGATATATTAACAGTTAAAAATTTGTGCAAAACAATAGATGGTGAAAAGATATTAGATAATGTATCTTTCACAGTAAAAAAAGATAATAAAATAGCATTTTTAGCAGATAATGAAAATGCAAAAACTGTATTATTTAAAATTCTTGCAGGGGAAATGCAGCCAGATTCTGGAGAAATAATATGGGGAACAACTATAACATCTACATACTTCCCAAAAGACAATAATTATTTGTTTGATGTAGACTTAAGTATAACAGATTGGCTTAGACAATATTCAAAAGACCCAGATGAAACATATGTAAGAAGCTTTTTAGGAAGAATGTTATTCTCTGGAGAAGAAGCTTTAAAAAAAGTAAATGTAATGTCTGGTGGAGAAAGAGTAAGATGTGTGCTTTCTAAAATGATGCTTTCAGGAGCTAATTTCTTAATATTAGATGAACCAACAAATCATTTAGATATGGAAAGTATAACAAGTGTAAACGAAGGAATGAAAAAATTTACAGGAAATATTATATTTACTTCACATGACCATCAATTAACACAAACAGTTGCAAATAGGATAATAGACTTAAAACAAGATGGAACAGTTATAGATAGAGAAGTAACTTATAATGAATATTTAGGAATTGAATAAAATATAAATAGTTGAAAATTAACATAAATTGTGATATTATATTTACCGTAACAAGTTAAAATCCAAAAAGACAACTGTCAGGAGGAAAAATATGAATAGAGTAGACAAAATTAATTACTATTTAGACATTGCTGAAGCTGTAGCTGAGAGAGGAACCTGTTTAAGAAATAACTATGGAAGTGTAATAGTAAAAAATGATGAGGTTATTTCTACTGGTTATACTGGAGCACCACGTGGCCGGAAAAATTGTTTAGACTTAGGATATTGTATGAGGCAAAAATGTGAAATGCCAAGTGGAAAAGGATACGAGAGATGTAGGTCAGTTCATAGTGAGCAAAATGCAATAATAAGTGCTTCGCGAGGCGAAATGATTGGTGCAACTTTGTATTTAGTAGGTGTAAACAAAAGGAATGGAGAATATGTAAACGATAATGAACCTTGCTCATTTTGTAAAAGAATGCTTATAAATGCAGGAATTAAGGATGTTTATATGAGAGATTCCAAAGAAAAGTATCGTCATGAATTAGTTGAAAACTGGATAAAAAATGATGATACGATTTATTAGAAATTACAATTTTATTTAAACAAGGTAACCATTGGTTACCTTGTTCTTTTTGCAAATTTTTTTACAAAAATACTTGAATTAAAATTTACTTAATGATAAAATGCATCTTACAAAATATAAAGGAGGTGAGATGTATGGATGAAAAAAGATTTGTTGAATTATTAGATTTGAATAATGACAAGTTGTTGAAGATTATGGATGAAAACAATGATAAGTTACTACATACAATGGAAGAAAATAACAATAAGTTGTTGCAAATAATGGAAGTAAAAAACAATAAGTTGAAACAAGAAATTTTCGAAGAAATGGATAGAAGATTTGAAATAGTTGACAGAAGATTCGAAAAAATTGATGAAAACTTTAAGAAGGTTGACGAAAAAATTATTGATTCTAATTTTTATTTCGAAGAGAATTATGGTCGCAAAATAGACATTATTTTTGAGAAGTTACAACTTGAAGATGAAAAAGAAGACGTTAAAATTAAAGAATTTGAGGAATTTAAAAATCAAAATAATGCTAAATTACTTTCACACGATGTTAGAATAACAAAATTGGAAAAAGTTGTTAATTCAAATTAATTTAATTCTAAAAAAATCAAAAAGGTGGGCATATATATTATATTTTTGTTAAAGTAGAAGATGTAATATATATGCCCACTATCTTTATGTGTTTTTCTTGATTTTTAAAAATTGTTAAGATATAATTTAAACGTTAAATAAAAAATATGGAGGAAATTATGGACAAAATAATTCAAACAATAGCAGGAGAGCTAAATGTAAAGTATTCTCAAGTGGAAGCTGCAGTAAAGCTTATAGATGATGGGAATACAATACCATTTATTGCACGTTATAGAAAAGAGGTTACAGGTGGACTTTCAGATGAACAATTAAGAGAATTAGGAGAACGTTTAAATTACTTAAGAAATCTGGAAACAAGAAAAGAAGAGGTTGTAAAAATAATAGATGAGCAAGGTAAATTAACAGATGAAATTATGCAATCTATTGCAGTTGCAAAAACACTTGCAGAGGTTGAAGATATTTATAGACCTTATAAACAAAAGAAAAAAACTAGAGCAACAGTTGCTAAGGCAAAGGGGTTAGAACCTTTAGCAGAAATAATTTTAAAACAAGAAGAACAAAAAGATATTAAAGAAATAGCAACAGAGTATGTTACAAAAAATGTTGAAGAAGTTGAAAAAGATAAAATTGTTGAAACAGCGGAAGATGCAATTCAAGGTGCTTTAGATATTATTGCAGAAATGATATCTGATGAACCTAGATATAGAAAAGAAATAAAAAGACAATGTTATAGAGAGGCAACAATAAATACAAAAGCCGTAGATGAAGAACAAAAATCAAGCTATGAAATGTATTATGAATTTAGTGAAACAATAAGAACAATACCATCTCACAGAATACTTGCAATAAATAGGGGAGAAAAAGAAAAATTTTTAAAAGTATCTATAGAGAAACCAGAAGAAAAAATACTAAACTATATACAAAAATACATTGTAAAAGGCAATACTCAATTTACACAAATGTTGATTGATACTATTGCAGATAGCTATAAAAGGTTAATAGAGCCATCTATAGATAGAGAAATAAGAAATGATTTAACAGAAAAGGCAGAAGAAAAAGCTATTAAAGTATTTGGAGAAAATGCCAAACAATTACTACTAGGAGCTCCAATAAAAAATAAAACTGTTATGGGCTTTGATCCAGCATATAGAACAGGTTGTAAAATAGCAGTTATAGATGAAACAGGAAAATTATTAGAATATACTACAGTATATCCAACAGAACCACAAAACGATGTAGCTGGTGCAAAAAAAGAATTATTAAAATTAATTGAAAAGTATAATGTAAATATGATAGCAATAGGAAATGGAACAGCATCTCGTGAGTCTGAAATGTTTGTTGCAAATATGATAAAAGAAGCAAAACATGAGGTTTGTTATGTAATAGTAAGTGAAGCAGGTGCTTCTGTATATTCAGCATCAAAACTTGCAACAGAAGAATATCCAGATATAAATGTATCTATAAGAGGTGCAATTTCTATAGCACGTAGATTACAAGACCCACTTGCAGAGCTTGTAAAGATAGACCCAAAGGCAATAGGTGTTGGACAATATCAACATGATGTTAATCAAAAGAGATTAGAAGAAAGTTTAACAGGAGTTGTTGAATCTGCAGTTAATAAAGTTGGTGTTGATGTGAATACTGCTACACCTTCATTACTTTCTTATGTTTCAGGGCTTAATAAAACAATAAGTAAAAATATTGTTAAATATAGAGATGAAAATGGAAAATTAAAAAATAGAAAAGAACTTTTGAAAGTTCCAAAGCTTGGAAAAGTTGCTTATGAACAATGTGCAGGATTTTTAAGAATATTAGATGGAAGCAACCCAATAGACTCTACAGCAGTTCACCCAGAAAGTTATGATGCGGTAGAAAAATTATTAACAAATTTAGGATATACAAAACAAGACTTGTTAGACAAAGAAAAAATATCAACTATAAGAGCGAAATTAAATGAATTAGATACAGCTAAGGTTGCTTCAGAATTAGAAATAGGAGAGCCAACCTTAACAGATATTATAGAAGAACTTTCTAAGCCAGGAAGAGATCCTCGTGATGAAATGCCGAAACCAATATTAAGACAAGATGTACTTAAATTTGAAGATTTAAAAGAAGGTATGATATTAACAGGAACTATTAGAAATGTAATAGACTTTGGAGCATTTGTGGATATAGGAGTAAAACACGATGGACTTGTCCACATATCTGAGCTTTCAGATAAATTTGTAAAAAATCCTTCAGACTTTGTATCAATAGGTGATATTGTAAAAGTTAAAGTTATTGGAATAGATAATGAAAGACAAAAAGTTAAATTATCTATGAAAGGATTAAATTAAAATTACATAACATATTAATTAATTTAATAAAAATATATTTTGTTTTGAAATACATTGTAATATTATAGATAATTTTTATATTGAGTGTAGGGGTCGGCGTCCTCGACGACCCGCAAGATTATGAAATTGATTTGATTATAAATAAAAAAAGATTGACATTTTATTTAATGTCAATCATCTTTTATTAATTTTCTTGAATTGGGTTTTCTTCTATTGGTTCATCGTTTTTTATTTCAAAATCGTTATTTCCAATCAAATTATCATAAAATGCAACTGTTGAAACTTGAATGTAAGGAATTAACCAAAGCATTCCAATTCCAAATGTTAAACAAGCTAAAAATGCCCATCCAATAAATGTTAATTGTAACCAGAAAAATTCCCATCTGTGCCCATTCATTATTTCAGCACTTTTTTCTACAGTTTCTTTAGCAAGCATATCTGGATTATCATTTATTATGTATAAAGCTAATTTATATGAATAAGCTCTTGGAATAGCCCATATAATACCAACTAAATAAACAACTACACCAAGTATTGTTAAAACAGAACCAGTAGATGATTCTGCAACAGACATTGTGACACCGCTTGTCATAACAATTGCACCAACTATTGCAACAACGATAGGTGCTAACATTTTTACGAAAATCCAAAGAGTTACTTGCCATACTTTAGCAAATTTATCAAATCCATTTTTAAAGAATTCGATATAAGAAATTTCTTCTCCCCTTTTTAATTTAGCCATTACTACAACTATAAATCCAAAAGATAATGGAACAGAAATTACAGTTGAGGCAATTGCTCCTATTGCAGGTACTAAGTTTAATACAAAAGATATAACATAGTCTATTACAAAGAATACTAATGTTGCTAATGCTGCTTTTCCCCATTTCCCAGTTAAACTTTTACGTGCTTCTTGTCTTATTTCAGATGCTGTCATAAAAACTCCTCCTTTTATTTTATTATATATATTAATATGTGTATTAATACCTAATTTATTGGAAATTTTTTTTGGATTTCTTGAATTTTTTCATATTCATTTTCAAGGATTTCTACAAAAACTTTTGCAATTTCTGGGTCAAACTGAGTTCCAGAGCATTTTTTGATTTCATCTATTACAACTTGTAAAGGTAAAGGGTCTCTATAAGAACGTTTTGATGTCATTGCATCAAAAGTGTCGGCAACAGCAGCAATTCTTGCAAAGTAAGGGATATCTGTGCTAGCTAAATTACTTGGATAACCTCTTCCATCAAACCTTTCATGATGGTGTTTTACAATAGGAATCATATCTTTAAAAATTGTAGCATTAGATAATATATGTTCACCTATTGTAGGATGCTTCTTTATTTCTGCGTATTCTTCATCAGAAAGTTTTGAATCTTTTAGAAGAATAGCATCCGGAACACCAATTTTACCAATATCGTGAAATAATCCACCGATTTTCAAGATTCTAATATCATCATCAGATAAACCTAATTTTTCTCCAATTAAAACAGAATAGCTTGATACTCTATCTGAATGACCTCTTGTATAAGGATCTTTTGCTTCAACAGTATATCTAAGAGTTTCAATACTTTCCATATAAGCTTTTTCTAGTTGTTCATTAGTTTCAAAAAGTTCATTATTTATTCGTTTTATTTCGTTCATTTGCTCAATAGACTTAATGCCAGATTCTATTAAAAGAAGTAGTTGATCAAATTTATCACTCTTTTCGCAGTAACCTTGTATATCAAGTCTTCTTATTGTTTCTAATGGTGGGGCTAAATCCTTATGACCTGTAAGCAATAGAATATATAATTCTTTATTGAATTTACGAATTTCTTCAACAACTTGATCACCATGAAGTGGATACATCATAAAGTCAAGAATCATTAAATCAAAATGTTCTCTTTTTACAAGTTCAATAGCTTCAGTGGGATCGGTAACACCTGTAAAATTATAGCCAGATCTTTTTAAGAATATAGACAGAGAGTCTACAATTCCCTCTTCATCATCAACAGCTAATATTTTATATCCTAAAGAAGGATTCTGAGTTCCTTGCATATTTTTTCTCATAAAAATAAACCTCCTTGTGATGTTATTAAATTATTTGTATTATATAGTTTAGAAAAAATAAAAGCAATAACTTTTCAAAAAAAAATAAGAGAAAAAAGTAGAAAAATGTCGATAAAAACGGAAACATTACTAATAAATAAAAATATACTGTTTTTTGCTTCATTTATGGAGCACACTGTACTCCTATACAGAATTCTTGTTTTATTTTTTGCTCGCACTTTTAAAATTTATATTAAATTTTAATTATTATTTTTTACTGAACTGTAACAAAAACAATATTTTAACTAATTTAAAATATTGCTTTTTGACATAATTTGAGATATAATTACGAAAAAATGTTATAAAGGAGATAGTTTAATGAAAAAAATGACATCAAAAGAGCTTCGTTTAGCTTGGCTTGATTTTTATAAAAAACGTGGACATATTGATATTGGTGCAGCTTCTTTAATAGGGGATGGAACAACAGGTGTATTATTTAATGTTGCAGGGATGCAACCTCTTATGCCATATCTTTTAGGAAAGGAACATCCACAAGGAAAAAGACTTTGCAATGTTCAGGGTTGTGTTAGAACAAATGATATAGAAGAAGTTGGAGATTCTAGTCATGCAACATTTTTTGAAATGATGGGAAGTTGGAGTTTAGGAGATTATTTCAAAGAAGAGCGTACGAAATGGAGTTATGAACTTTTAACAGAAGTTTTTGAAATTCCAATAGAAAGACTTGCAGCAACAGTTTTTGAAGGAAATAATTTAGTTCCAAGAGATGAAGAAACAGCCAAATTTAGAGAGAAATCTGGTTTCTTACCAGAAAATATATATTATTTACCAAAAAGTGAAAACTGGTGGGAATTAGATAGAGGACCATGTGGACCAGATAGCGAAATGTTTTATATAACAGATAAACAGCCATGTGGATCAGGCTGTTCTCCAGCTTGTGATTGTGGTAGATTTGTTGAAATAGGTAACGATGTATTTATGCAATATGAAAGAGTAGAAGATGATAAATACATTTTACTAGAAAAGAAAAATGTTGATACAGGTTGGGGATTAGAAAGAATTTTAGCATTTTTAAATACAGAAGATGGAGATGTATATTTAACAGACTTATTTAAAGGTGTTATTGAAATTTTAGAAAGAGAATCTGGAAAAAAATATAAAGAAGATGAAGAATCTACTCGTTCAATAAGAATTATAGCAGACCATATTAGAACAAGTGTAATGTTATTAGGAGATGAAAAGCATTTAGTTCCATCAAATGTTGGAGCAGGTTATATACTTCGTAGACTTATAAGAAGAGCTGTAAGACATGCTAAAAAGCTTGAAATTTCAAATGATATAATTATAAAAATTGCAGAGTACTACATAGATGAAATATATGGAGATTATTATACAGAACTTGTAAAATCTAAGGAATTTATTTTAACAGAACTAAATAAAGAAATTCAAAAATTTGAAAAGACTATAAATTTAGGTATAAAAGAATTTGACAAAGTAGTTAAAAAATTAAATGGAAATAACATTATAGATGGGGAAGCAAGCTTTAGATTATACGATACATTTGGTTTTCCAGTAGAACTTACAGAAGAACTTGCTAAAGAACAAGGATTAAAAGTTGATGTAGAAGGATTTAATAAAAAGTTTAAAGAACATCAAGAAAAATCTAAAGCACCTGCAGGAGCTTTTAAAGGAGGTCTTGCTTCAACAGGAGAGCAAGAAACAAAATATCATACTGCAACACACTTATTAAATGCAGCATTAAAAGTTATTGTAGGGCAAGATGTACATCAAAGAGGTTCAAATATTACAGCAGAAAGATTACGTTTTGACTTTAACTGTGACCATAAATTAACACCAGAAGAAAAGGCACAAGTAGAGGAACTAGTAAATAAATGGATACAAGAAGACTTAACAGTAACTTGCGAAAAAATGAGCAAAGATGAGGCATTAAAATCTGGAGCAGAATGCATGTTTATAGAAAAATATCCAAATGAAGTAACAGTATATAGCATAGGAGATGTTTCAAAAGAACTATGTGGGGGACCACATGTTGATTCAACAGGAAAGCTAGGACACTTTAAAATAAAAAAAGAAGAATCATCAAGTGCAGGAGTAAGAAGAATTAAAGCAATTCTTGAGTAATATTTGAAAAGAAATAAATATAATATATAATAATAACAGCAATGTTGCAATGAGTTATGCATTATACAAAAAAGTATGCAAAAAAAACAGGAATGGCCTTTCCTGGTTTTTGTGTAGGGGTCGGCGTCCTCGACGACCCGTGTGAATTAAGATAAAAATACTTCTAATATAACAAAAATCCCAATGTTTTACATTGGGATTTTTATTGTAAAGGTTGTTCCTTTGCCTTCTTCTGTTTCGAATGAAAGGTCTCCTTTGAAGTTAGATTTTATTGTAGAGTATGACATAAATAATCCAAGTCCTGAACCATTTTTTCCTTTAGTTGTTATCATTTCTTTAAATAGTTTTTGTTGTACTTCTTTGCTCATTCCTGAACCAAAGTCTTGAACTTTAATAACTAAATTATTATCTATTTTATCTATAATAAGGTTAATTTGCTCGCCAGTTTTTCCTTCATAAGCTTGTATAGCATTTGAAATAAGGTTATTAACAACTTGTACTAAACTATTTACATCACCATCTAGAATTGTATTTTTATCTACATTTATTTGTGTATTTAAAGTAATTAATGCATTTTTTAATTCATGTTTCATTAAAATATCTACTCGTTTTACAAGCTCATCAATTGTAAAATCAACATCTTTATCAGAAGATAAGGTAACGGCTTGTCCCTTAACAGCTGTAATAATATCAGACATATATGCTGTATATTCTCTGATTTTTTCAATCCATTTTTTCATATCATTTGCAATTTCATGATGATCTTCGTTTGTTACTTCTGGGTCTCCAATAGATGCATCATATTCTTTTATTAAGTCACTAATTCCTTCAGCTGCGCCAGAAATTGACATTATAGGTGTTTTTAAATTGTGTGAGATACCCCCAATTAATTGACCAAGAGAAGCTAAACGCTCTTTTTCTACTAATCTATCTTGGTTATCTTGAATTGTATGCATATCTTCAATATGTTGAGTTATATCTTTTAATAATATTAGTGTTCCTAAATACATATCTTCAGAATATATACTACAAATTTCTACATTGAAGTATTTGTTTATTGGTTTTAATTCTTTCTCAATTCTAACTGTATGTCTAGTTTTCTTTGCCTGATTAATAAGTTCTAATAATTTTTTTGTGTCTATATTTAATTTTAATTTATTTGTTAAATTTAATAAACTTGATTTACGTATTTCTTTTTCAGAGGTGTTAAAAGTAGTTGTTAAAGTATGATTAAAATCTGTTATATTATTATTTTCATCTAAAACTATATAACTATCAGAAATTCTATCTACAACCTTTTGTAGAGCTATAGGTGCAACACTTAAAAAATTAAATTTAAATATTGCAATAGCGTAAAATAACATAGCAATAGAAAAACTAATTGGTGTGGCAAAAATTGATAAATTAAGTATTCCTAAAGTTCCAATAATATTTATTATTAAACATATTGCTGTACCAGTACATATTAATAGTGATTGTTTAGAAAATAAACCAGAATTTTTAATTGAATTTTTTAATAACATAATTATACTAATTATGAGTAGACCGTATGTATATATTGTATGTATATTAAAATAATTTCCGTATTTCATTTCGCCAAGATTACTAGAATATTCTTTGTAAAATAAGTGATGATAGTTGTTAGTCCATACCATAATAATAGAAATTACAGGTATTATAAAAACTAAAATATATTTTAATTTAAATTTTAATTTTGTGTTGTTAAATGCAAGAGCAGTAAAGAAAATACTAACGGGTAAAAAACATGTTCCAATGTATATATAGCTTTCAAATGGTACTGGATTAATATTAAAATATGTATTGCAAATAGATTGAATAAGAACACCTGTACTAACAATTAATACACATACTAGTGCAGTTGCAAATATTTTTTGCAACTGCACTAAAGGTTTCTTTTTTAATACATAATATAACATAAACAAAATTGTTAATGTTGATAAAGATAATAAAATTTGAGATATGGTTAAAGATTTCATAATTATATCCTTTCTTTATTTTATAAAACCAATTTTTTTAAAATAATTCATATATTTTATTATATATGTTTCATCAATATTTTTCCATAAAAAACCTATATTTTTTAAATATAATTCTGATAATTGATATTCAACTCTAACATTAGTAGTATAAATTAAATTTTTATCAGAATCAAGATCATGTATAATTCCAGATAATATATCATTTTTAGAATCATTAATTATAATATTTGAAATGATATTGCTCATTTCTTTATCTGAAGCTGGAATTAACTTGTAATTTAATTTTTTCAAAGTACTTAAAAGCAATGAGATAGCTAATAAATTTGGATTATATATATGTAAAACATTGCAATTACTATTATGTTGTAATATTTTTATTATAGCTTCACTACACAAATCAACAGGGCCAAGTTCTAAAGCATGATATTTTAAGTATTCTGGATAGTATCTAAGTTCAATAAAAGATTTTAGCCTTTTTGCAAATGCATTTTCATTTGCATTTTGCTGAAAACAACCATCTGAATATCTATTGGTTATGTTTCCCATTCTTAATATTTGAGCATCAAGCCCATCGAAAATTGCATTTAAAACAATCATTTCTGCTTTATATTTTGTTATTGTATAAACGCCTGATATTTTTTGGTCGATATATAAAGAAGATTCTCTAAATACTTTCTTTTTGTTTATGTTTTCAGCATTTTCTATTATTGCTTCATCTTTTTCACCATTTCCAGAAACACTTATTGTAGAAATATGCAATAATCGTTTGTTTAGTTTTTTACAGAAATCTACAATATTTTGAGTTCCTTTTACATTTATATCATTAAATAATTGACTTTGACCATAATGTTTTACAAGTGCTCCAGAATTTATTACGGTTGTAATATTATTTTTTAATAGTTGTAAATCTTTATCTGATAAAGATAAATTTTCATATATAATATCACCTTGTATAACATGGATTCTATTTTTATTTTTTATCCAAAAGTCTTTTCCAAAATAAAAATCTAATTTTTCTTTTAATCTGACTTCTGGATTTAGATTATCTTTAGGCCTAATTAGACAATATATTTCTCCATTAGTATTTCTTAAAAATGATTCTAGTATATGTATTCCTAAAAATCCAGTAGAACCTATTAATAAAATACTTTTAACATCAAATTTTTTTATTGTTGAAATACAATCAAGGGTATTTCTACTTAAAACAGTATTAATTTTAGAATAATCATATTTATAAATATCAGATGATTTATCTCTTCTGAATTTTGCTGATAATTCCTTTATAGTTGGATGATTAAATATATCTGCATATTCAAAGTTAAAGTCATATTTTAATGCTTCAATTTGCATTTTTATTGCAGATATTGAATCTCCTCCAATATCAAAGAAATTATCATCAACAGAGATATTTTCAATGTGCAAAATGTTTTTCCATATTTGAAGCAATTTTGCTTCTTTGTCTGTAAATTGATTAGGGTCTACTTCTTTGAAGCTTTTATTTAAAGATGGAACTGGCAAAGCTTTTCTATCAATTTTTCTATTTATTGTATAAGGCATTTCATCTAAATGAATTATATAGCTTGGTACCATATAAGGTGGTAGATATTTTTTTATATAAGATTTAACTTCTGACTCTTTAACTTCTTTTGAACCATCTGTAACATAATATCCACACAAAAACTCTCTACTTTCAATATTGAATTTATTAACAATTGCGGCTGAAACACCCGGCATTTGTTCAATTTTATTTTCGATTTCTCCAAGTTCAATTCTTAAACCACGTAATTTTATTTGGTTATCAACTCTACCAAGACATTGTATCTTTCCATCAAAGGTCCATCTACCAATATCACCAGAACGATACATTCTTCCAGAACCAAATTTGTTTGGCAAGAATCTTTGATTTGTAAGTTCTGGGTTGCCTAAATATCCAATACCTACTTGAATACCAGAAATATATATTTCTCCTACAACGCCTATAGGTACAGGTTGCATATTTTTATCTAAAATGTGCATTTGTGTATTCATTGTTGGAGGACCGGTAGTAATTTCTGTTTCTCCGTTTAAATTTTGTACATTAGATAATATAGTTATTTCACTTGGGCCATATATGTTAAATACTGTAATATCATCAGCTAAAGCTTTTAGGTCTTTTACAAATTTTTCTGGTAAAGGTTCGCCACCGAAAACCATATTTTTTACAAGTTTTAAAGAACTATCTGGTTCCCTGTTATCATATAAAATTTTCATAAGACTTGGTGTTACTGTCATTACATCTACATTGTGGTGTTTTATTAGGGTATCTAATAATTTTGGATTTCTGTGTTCTGCATTATTTGCCATTACTATACTTAATCCATGTGTTAATGAAACAATTATTTCGTATACAAATATATCAAAAGGTGTAGATGTAACAGAAAGTAAAGTGTGGTGCTTTCCATCTCTTAAATAATCAAGAGCTCTGGTCATTGCTTTTGCCATGTTTGTAAAGCCTACTTGATTTAGCATAACTCCTTTTGGTAGTCCTGTTGAACCTGAAGTATATATAATATAAGACAAATCTTCCATATTTTTATGTACCTTTGGATTTTCTTTATTAGTTTCAT
Source organism: uncultured Clostridium sp. (assembly GCA_905200315.1). The sequence goes on along the minus strand of CAJKKA010000005.1, from coordinate 14,342 downwards.
AAATAGGATTATTTTCTAAATCAATTTCTACACAATCAGGGATTTCTTTAACTATTTCTTTTAGTTCTTTTTGTGTAAGAACATATTGTGCTTTACAACTGCTTATATAATATTTTGTTCTGTCTAAAGGATATGTTGGGTCAATATTTAAAAATGCCCCACCAGCTTTCATAATAGCAAGCATAGATACAATAGTTTCAAAGGAACGGTTTGTCATTATTGCCACAATATCATTAGAATGAACACCATTTTTAATTAGATAGTTTGCTAAACTGTTAGCTTTTTCATTTAATTGTTTATAAGTTAATGTTTTATTTTCACAGATAACAGCAATTTTATCTGGATGATTATGTACTTGTTCTTCAATTAAGTCTGATACGGTATCATTGTTTATAGGCCCTTCTGTAGCGTTAAACTTTAATAATAGTGATTGTTCATTAGGGGTAATCATATTTAAAGTATCTATGTTTGGGTTACAATTTTTTGAAATATTTTCTAACAAATATATATAATGCTCTAATATGTTTTGAACAGTATTTTCTTTAAATAAATCAGTATTGTATTCTAAATTTAATGTGTGTGTATTAGGTATAATTTCCAAAGATAAATTAAACTTAGAAGTCTTAGTATTTGCATATAGCATTTTAGGTGATGAGCCATCTATTATTGGCAAATCGCTATTTTCATTTTGATATGTAAACATTACATCAAACAAATTCGTATTAGAGTTTATATTTAGTAGTTTTACTAAAGCATCATAAGGGTATGGTTGATTTTGCATTGCAAATAAAACATTTTCTTTTACAGTTTTTAATAATTCTTCAAATTTAGTATTAGAATTAATTTGTAGTTGCAATGGAATATTATTTACAAACATACCTATAATATTTTCTAATTCTTTTGAAAATCTACCAGAAATAGGACTTCCAATAATAATATTATTTTGACCAGTATATCTATATAAAAGTACATAAAAAACAGTTAAACAAAATACGTATGGTGTAACATTGTATTTTTTTGAAAGTGCTTCTATTTTTTCAAAGGTTTCATTAGAAATTGTTGTATGTAATGTATTTCCATTAAAAGTTTTTTGTTGTGAAACAGGAAAATCATAAGGTAAATTAATAACAGGAATTTCAACATTATTAAATTTTTCTTTCCAATTATTCTCTAATATTTTGAATTCGCTTGAAGAATTATAGTTATTTTCCCAAATACTAAAATCTTTATAATCAATTTCAAAATTGCCAGTAGATTCATTATTGTACATTTTACAAAATTCATTTATTAGAAGTTGCAAAGATGTTCCATCTAAGATAATGTGGTGCGAATCTATTAATAGAAGAGTTTGCTCATTATTAATATAATATAATTTAACTCTAAGTAATGGAGCAACTTCTAAATCAAAGGCTTTTGGAAAATTATTTATAATATTTTGTACTTCTTCATTAGTAGTATTTACCACATCAATATTTATAGAAGCGGTATCTAAAATGTATTGTTTTGGTGTTCCGTTTATAATTTGAAAGCAAGTTCTAAAACTACTATGCTTTGCAATTAAAGAGTTAAAGATTTCTTCTGTTTTTGATTTGTCAAGAATTGTGTTGAATAACAAACCTCCACATATATTGTAAACAAGATTATTATTAGATGCTTTTGAGGCATAATATATCCTTTTTTGAGCAGAAGATAGTTCATAATATTCACTTCTATTTTCTGTATGTTTAATACTATATTTTCTTGAAACATTGCTATCCAAAAATTTAGCTAATTTTTCTATATTTAATAATTTATACAATTGAGAAGGTGCAATTTCTATATTAAACTCTTCTATTATTTTTGAAGAAATTTGTATTATATTTAAAGAATCTAGCCCAATTGTAAAGAAATCTGTGGTTATACCAAAATTTGTATTTTGAGCCAATTCTGATACAATGTCAAATAGTTTCTTTTCAGTTTCTGTTTGTGGTTTTTGATAACTATTATTTTCAAAATTAAGTTCAATATTTTGTAATTTTATTTTATCTATTTTTCCATTAGGTGTTGTTGGAAAACTATCTAAAAATACAAATTCATTAGGTATCATATATAAAGGTAGTTTGTTCATTAAAAAATTCTTTAGGTCTAACATATTTGTTTTTTTATTAGAAGAAACAAATGCAATTAATTTATCATGATTGTTAATTTTTCTAACAATTACTGCTACTTTAGTTGAATTTGTTTTATCAAAATTTTCTATGCTTTCTTCAATTTCCCCAAGTTCAATACGTAAACCTCTAAGTTTTATTTGATGGTCCATTCTTCCTTTACATTCAATTGTTCCATTGTCGTTCCATTTTCCTAAATCACCAACACTATACATAATTGTTCCTGGGTTAAATTTATTATCTATAAATTTTTCATTTGTTAACAAATCATTATATAAATAGCCTTTTCCAACTCCATCACCGGCAATATATATTTCACCTACACAGTTTTTTGGCAACAAATTTAAATTTTTGTCTAATATATATATTTGTGTATTAGCTAAAGGTTTTCCTATTGTAATATTTTCTAAGTTTGTAACATTTGTAATTGTTGAAAATATAGTCGTTTCAGATGGTCCGTATCCATTATAAATAGTTACATTTGGAGATATTTGTTTTATTTTATTTACTAATGATAAAGGTAATTGTTCTCCAGCTAATATTACATATTTTAAATTAGAAAAATTGTTTTTATTAGTTAATGAATCAATATGAAAATTCATAGTAGAAGGAGTTGTTTGAATTATTTCTATATTATTTTCCACTATTAATTTCTCTAATTTTTTAGTAACTTTTTGTTCTATATTGTTTGTTATAAAAACTTTTAGACCTCTTGTTAAAGAAATTATACTTTCAAATGCAAATATATCAAATGATATTGTAGTTACAGAAACAATTGAATGTTGAAAATCATCTTGTAAATATTTAACTTTATTTAAAACACCACAATATAAATTTGTAAAGCTTTGTTGAGTTAGCATAACTCCTTTAGGCTTTCCTGTAGAACCAGATGTATATATTACATAAGATAAATCATCTGAATTAGATATATTTTCGAGATTTTCTACATTACCAGAATATAATGCTTCATTATCTAAATCAATAAATATTTTATTTGAATCCAAATTTTTATTTATAGATTTTTGAGTTAGAATTAAGCTAGCTTTACTATCTTCTAACATATACGCAATTCTATCATCCGGATAATCTGGGTCAACTGGAATATATGCACCTCCAGACTTTAAAACTGCAAGAATTGCGATTATCATTTCAAAAGAACGATTAACAAGTATAGCAATTATTTGATTATTAGTAATACCAGTTTTTCTTAGGTAATGTGCAAGTTGATTTGCTTTTTCATTTAATTCTTTATATGTTAATGTTTTACCTTCAAAAACTAAAGCTATATTATTAGGTGTTTTCTCAGCTTGTGTTTCAAATAATTCAGCAATAGTTTTGGTTTTATCATAATTTAATTTTGTATTATTAAAGGTATATAATAATTCTTCTTTTTCTTTTTCAGTTACAATTTCAATGTTATTTAGCTCAATTTCATTATTTTCAATAATTTGATTTATGATATATAAAATACGATTATGAATATCTATAATTTCATTTTCTGTGAATTTTTGTGTTTTAAAATCATAATCTATATTTAAGCTACCTATATTATTTAAATCTTCAATATGAATTTGTAATTCATCTGCACAATTGCCATTGAAAGTCCATTCTGTTGAATAGTCTGAACCAATAGTATCAGCCTTTGTAATTTGATAAGATAATAAAATATTATATAAATTAGGTGTATTAGAATTTTCTTTTCTTAAATCTTGTAAAATGTTTTCATAAGGATAACGTTGATGCCTAAGCATACTAAGACTATTTGACGCAATACTGCTAACCAAATCTGTAAATGTTTTTGAATTTTCAATATTAACACGCAAAGGTTGTGTACTAATAAACATACCTATAGTGCTTTTTTCTGAGAAATTAATTCTATTTAATATTGGAGTTCCAATAACAAAATCTGTTAAATTACAAACTCTTCCAATATATAATGCATAAATTGACATAAAAAAATTATATGCTGAAATTTTATTTTTTTTGCAATAATCATTTATTTTAGAATTTAATTTTTTATCAATAACAAAAGTTTTTCTTTCAGCAATACAAGAAACCTCTTCATAATTCTTAATCTTTGAAGGAATACTTGCAACTTCTGGAATACTAGCAAATACATTATTCCAATATTCTTTATCTTTCTTAAATTTTTCACTTTTCAAGTAATTATTCTCCGCAACACAAAAATCTATATAAGAAGAAGTTATAGGCTCTTCTGTAGATAATCCAGAAAGATAATTATAAGCTTTTATAATTTCCTTGCAAATTAAACCAAGACTCCAAGAATCAGCCAAAATATGGTGAATATTTAATACAAATCCACCTTTTCCATCTGGAAGTCTATAAATTTTAAATTTGTAAAGATTATTTTTATCAATATCAAAAATACTATTTATAAGTGAATTTTGAATTGATAAAATTTCGCTTTCATTAGCAATGTCAACAATTTTCACATCAACAAATTTATAATTTGATATGCATTGTTTAACCATTCCATTGGTTGTAATTAGTTTAATTCTAAAGCAATCATTATTTTTAATAACTAAATTAATAGCTTTAACTAAAATATCAAAATTAATTTTAAAATTTAATTTTGCAGTTCCACAAATATTGTTAACAGAAGTGCCTTTATAATATTGTTCTGTAAGCCAAATAGACTTTTGTGGGTTTGTTAATTCATATAAATTTTCCATAAAACATCCTTCTTTTTTTATAAGTATAATTATGGAAAAATTATATATTAAAAACATATAAAAATCAAACAATTTCGACATTTTTTATAAATAAAATTTAAAGGTATTTTTTTGTAAAAAATGTAAATAATACTTAAAGAAAAATTCTAGGAGGGTACATATGAAAAATACTGGAAAATTAGCTAAAACTAAAAAAATATTTTTAAGGTTAATAATAATAACTTTTTTAGTTTTAATTTTCTGGTGGTTATATGGAATATATGCAAAGATAGAAGTTTCAGATAATATTCAAGAAAATTCAAAATATACAGCAGAAAAAACAGACCTAACAGTAAAAGAAGCGGAGGAAAAGAGTAAAACAATATCAGATACAATAGAAGAGGCAAATAGGGCAGTGGTTGGAATTTCAAAAATAAAAAATATGGGTACAAGTATATTTACAAATGGTAGTAGTTCAAATTTAGGAATTGGAACAGGCTTTATAGTTTCAAAAGATGGGTATATTGTAACAAATGAACATGTTGCAGGAGAAAAATTTAGTAATTGCTATGTAACATTAGAAAACGGAAAGTCATTTACAGGAAATGTAGTATGGTCAGATAGTAATTTAGATATAAGCATAGTAAAAATAAATATGAAAAATTTAGATTATATTTCATTAGGAGATAGTAATGAAAGTAGAATAGGAGAAACAGTATATGCAATAGGAAATCCAGTAGGATATGAATTTCAAAGAACAGTTACAAGTGGAATAATAAGTGCGGTAGACAGAACAGTTAAATTTACGGAAAATGACCAAGAAATATATATGGCAGATTTAATTCAAACAGATGCAACAATAAATCCTGGAAATAGTGGAGGACCACTAATAAAACCAGATGGAACAGTTATAGCTGTAAATTCAGTAAAAATAACCAGTGCAGAAGGAATAGGTTTTGCAGTACCAATAAACGTTATAAAACCAGTGGTTCAAAAATTCATAGAAACAGGAAACTTTGAAGAAGCAACAATAGGAGTATTTGCATACGACAAAAATGTAATACCATATTTGAATAACGGAATAAAATTCGAAAATGGAATATATGTAGAAGAAGTAACAAAAAACAGTAGTGCAGAAAATTCAGGGATAAAAAAAGGAGATATAATAACAAAAATAGATGGAAAAGAAATAAACAAAATGAACGAATTAAAAGAATATATATATACAAAAAATCCAGGAGACGAAATAAACTTGACAATATTGCGAAACAAAAATACAATAGAAACAAAAGTTACTTTAACAAAAAAATAAAAACAACTCACATCTGAAAACTTTAGTAAGTTAGGTGTGATTTTTTATATATATTTGTTAAAGCAATTATGTAATAAAATATGTAGGAGAAAGTTTGAATATGGAAATTTACAATTTAAAAGAAAAGATGAAATATTTAGATGAAGTTGCAAGGCTAGAATATGAAGAATGGGCTGATAATAAAGAAGAAAATAAAAAAGAAAGAATTGAAAGAAAAAAGAAAAAGATTTGTAGTATGTTTAAAGATAAATCGTTTTGTAAATTAATTTTAATAGAAAAAAATGAATTAATAGGATTTATATCAATTTTTCCAAGAGATTGTGAAGAAGAAAAAGAATTAACACCTTGGTATGCAACAATGTATGTAAAAAAAGAATACAGAAAACATGGATATTCACGAATATTAAACAATGCAATATTAAAAGAAGCAAAAAATAGATGCTTTTCAACTATATATTTAAAAACAGATTTAAAAAATTATTATGATAAGTTTGGTGCAATATTTATAAAAGAATTAAAAACAGGTGAATTGCTATATAAATTTGAGAATTTTTAATGAAATATTAATTATAGTAGGTAACTTAAATTAAGCAATTTTATATAATTTGCCAAAAACAAAAATATAATATAAAATAGAGCAAAATAAAAAAAGGGGGAAAACATATGCAAATTGCTGTAATACTTTCATTAATATTAAGTGTGTGGCATTCAATATTATTTTTTAGGCAAAGTGTAGGTATATCTGTAATTTTATTTGCTATACCAACAATATTTGCTACAATGTATGTTTTAGAAAAGTTAGGAAAAATAAAAAATAAAAAAGCATATATTCTTACAGTACCAATACTTATATTAAGCAGTACATATCTATTTTTTAACAATACATATTTTAACATATTAAATATATTTGTAATTCTAGCTTTATTTGCTTCAATGATAACATGGGCTATAAGTGATAAATTAAAATTGGCGCATTTCTTTGAAAAGATATTTAATATTATAGTTGGACCAATAGAATTTTTAGGAAAGGGAATTTCTATAATAAGAGATACACTATTTACAACAAGTAAAGATAAGCCTAAAGTAGCAATGTTTAAAAGAATTCTAAAAGCTATAATAATTGCAATACCAATATTAATAGTAATTTTATTTTTATTAATTTCAGCGGATGATGAGTTTGCAAAATTGTTTAGTGGTTTAGCAGATTATATTATAAAAATATTTACAAATTGGGAAATTCTATATTTTATATTAAGAATTGCAATAATAATAATTTTATTTATCTATTTCGTAAGCTTTATATATAATTTAACAAATAAAAAAAGCTCATATAATGTAATAGAAAAAGTTTCAAAAACTAAAAAAATAAAAATTGATATATTTACAGTAAACACTATACTCACAGTTTTAAATATTGTTTATTTAATATTTACAACAGTTCAACTAATACATATAGGTGATAATGTTTCAATTGAAAAGTTATCTACAACAGCAAGACAAGGATTCTTTCAACTTATGGTAGTTTCAATTATTAACTTTATTTTAGTAATTATTACAACTATAAATAGCAGTGAAGAGGGAAAAACAGCGAAAAATTATAAAAAAATTATGAACATCATAATGATAATTTTTACAGTTGTTATATTAGCAGTGTCTGTTCAAAAAATGATGTTATATGTTAATAGATATGGATTTACATATTTAAGAATTTTCGTATTATTTACATTGGCAACAGAAGCACTATTAATAATTCCAACTATAATGTATATAGTAAAAGAAAAAATGAATTTATTTTATTCATATCTTGCAATAATTATAATAATGTACACTTTACTAAACGTTGTGAATGTAGATAAATTTATAGCAAAACAAAATATAGATTTATATTTTAAAACAGGTAAAATAGATTTGGATTATTTAAAAGACTTGAAAAGTGCAGATGCTAAAATAGAAATAAAAAGAATTCTAAATAATGAAAAAAATACCGAAAATCTAAATGTAGATGTAAACAACTATCTATATAAAGTTGAAAATGATATAAAAAGAGATGTAGAGAAAAATAAATTTACATGGCAATCTTTTAACTTTGCAAGAAACAGAATGAGAAAAGAAATAGAAGGCTTAAATTTAGAACATCAAAGTTATAATTATAAGAAAAATAAATATAACTTTGATGATAATTATTCATATGATATAGATGAAGATTTTAATATATAAAAATAAATGAAGGTGGAAATTAATCCACCTTCATTTATTTTGTTTTAATTTCTATTTTTGTATCTGCATCTATGTTATTTACTAATGTACTCATATCAATTCTATTTATAGCAACACAACCATGTGTTGCAGTGTTATTGCTACAATGAAGAAATATTGCACTACCTTTACATGGAACATTATTAGGATTAGATTTTATTTCTAATAAATATTCATATTGAATAGGAAAATCTATTAAATGTTCGCTTGAATTCCAATCTTTTTGTATTTTAGTTATATCAACTAATTGGTTGTAATACTTAGAATTACAATCATCTACCCAATACATATTAGAATTTATTTGAATATAGTTGTAATTAGAATTAAAAATTTTTTTATGTGTTCCAAGTAATAGTCCAATAGAAAACTCACCTATAGGAGTGCAATTATCGCCTTCGTGTTTATCTGTAGTTACTCCATTTTTTCCAATAAATGCAGAAGTTTCAATTCCACATTTAGGAAATTTTAAAATTACATTATTTGAACTAATTAAAGTAGTAATTTTATTATTTAGCATAATAAGCCTCCTTAAATAATTTTTCTATCTAAAAATTTTAAAATTAACAAATAAAATACAATAAACATACAGATGAGAATAATTAAATTAACAATATGTAAGTCAAAAAATTCTTTAAAAATAAATATTAATAAAATGCTACAAATTAAGCTAAAAGCAGGTTTTATAATATTGGTAATATCAAATTTAAAGTGAGTTTCTTTTATTAATATTCTTAAGCTCAAAGTAAAGTTTAGAGTTTCACTAAATAAAATTACAAATAAATAACCTTTAATACCAACTACAGGAAGTAGAAAATAAATAAATCCTAAACAAGAAAGTAAATCTAAAATATTAATGCCCATAACTTTAACTTGCAAATCTAATCCTTTTAAAATACTATCTACAACTTTATCTAAATAAATTAAAATAATAGTAGGAGATAGAACAACTAAATACATAGAAAGTTCAGGCATGTTATAAATAATAGTACAAAGCTCTTTACTAAAACATAAAAATATTCCAAAAATGCAAGTAGAAAAATATAAAGTATATTTAATAATTTTAGTGATATTATAATTTATTTGAATCCTTTTATTTTGAACATTGTACTCTGAAAATTCTGGTATAAGCAAATTGCAAAAAGATAATATAAAAATACTAGGAAACATTATAATAGGCATTACCATACCGCTAACTTGGCCATACTGAGAAAGAGCAGTTCCACAAGATATACCAGACTTTTCTAATCTAAAGGGAATAAGTAATTGTTGTAAAGTAGAAAGCCCAGACCTAACATATGAAGTAAAAGCAATAGGCAAAGAAATGTGAAGCAATTTTCCTACAAATTTAGAATTGCTTTTAGGTGACATTTTATATTGTTTAGAATCTATTTTATATAAAATAAATATAAAAACAAAAGAAAATACCTCAGAAATGGTAGCTCCCAAAACCAAAGAAATGCAGGCATAATCAACCGTTGGAGGCATAAATAAATTTATTAAATAAGTAACTATAATTATTTGTATAATTTGTTCAAAAATTTCCGAAAAGGCAGTTTTAGAAACACGTCTTACGGCAGAAAAGTAGCCCTTTAAGGCTGCAGATAAGGCTAAAAAAGGAAGTGAAAAAGAAATAATATATAGCGGTGTAAAAGAAACCTTACCATGTAGCCAGTTTGTAGAAATAAAAGGTGTAAAAGTAAATAACAAAACTCCAGCTAGACCACCAAATAAAAGACTATAAGCTAAACAATATCTCATTGACTTTTTTATATTTCCAGAAAAACCTTTAGCAATTTCTTCAGAAATAATTCTCATGCAAGATAAATTAATACCAGAAAGAGCAAAAGTAATAAAAAAAGTATACACAGACATTAAAAGTTGAAACACACCAACAGATTCAGAGCCAATTTTATTGGAAATATAAACATTAAAAAATAAACCTATTGTTTGTAATAAAAAAGATGTAGCAGTTAAAACAATTCCATTTATTAAAAAAACTTTCAACTTCCTCAAAAAAATCACCTAAAAAAGTATATGAGGAAAAAATAATAAAAATTCAAATTATTATATTTCTAATGTAAAACGTTGTAGGGGTCGACGCCTCTGTCGACCCGTATATATTTTTTTTAAAATAAAAATTAAATTAAATTATATTTTTTTATTAAATCTTCAATAACTGTTCCTTCAATTTCTTTTAAGCCTTTTTTTAGAGCCATATTTGCAGTAAAAGGCAATTTTAAATCTGTAATTTTTTTACCATCCATCATTTTAGAGGTTGAATCTAGTAAAACACGAACATCGTAGCAAGAGCCGAAAACTTCTGGAACACCTCTATCAATATCCAATAATGTGTAAACAGCTTCCATAGCAGTTCTTACAGAATATTCTGTTGTAAATACTGTATCTCTAACTGTATCTGCAAATTGACCTAAAAATGCAAAGTTTTTACATCCATCAGGAACAACTTTTGGTCTATCACCAGCAGTTCTAGGCATAAAGAATGCAGTTATATATGGCATCATACAAGGAACACAGCTAGCAGAGTTAGTTGCTAATTCTTCTATTTTATTTTCTGGAACACCTAAATGATAAAGCCATTCTTCTGTTATTTCTTTACCTGTACATTCTCTCATTGGTTTCTTTATATAATTTCCTGGAACATTAGTAAATAATCCATAAACCCATACAACAAGTTGGTCTTTTGGTTGATTTTTAAAGTGGGGTTGTCTATTTATAGTCCAACTTAACATCCAATTTGAATCCTTTACAGAAACTATGCCTCCAGTTACAACTCTACCACTGAAAGGATCTCTTTTACAAATTTTTTGTATATATGGTGGAATTTTATCATCTAAAGTTGTTACAGTTGCAGACTCCCAATTTGTTTTAGAAATATCTGTGCAGAATTTATCTGGATGTCCAAATTCCTCATTTTGTATAGCAATTTTTCTCCACAATTCCCAACAAGCACCTTCTCCATTTTGAATAGTTAAATCTGGTGCAGTGTTTTGGTCTCCAAGCATTGCTTTTTCTGTACAACTTCCATTTGTTACAAAAACTAAATCATTTACTGTTAGTGGAATAGTTTCCTCATTTCCATTATGAATGCAAACAATTTCCTTAGCAATTTTTTTCTTTCCATCAATATCAAATAATACATTAGTTACTTTTGTATCATATTGAATTTGAACTCCATGACTTTCCAAATATTTTACCATTGGCAAAATTAAAGATTCATATTGGTTATATTTTGTGAATTTAAGAGCAGAAAAATCAGGTAATCCACCAATATGATGAATAAATCTTTGAATATATAGTTTCATTTCTAGAGCACTATGCCAAGTTTCAAAAGCAAACATAGTTCTCCAATATAACCAAAAGTTTGAAGCAAAGAATTCTTCTGTAAATACATCGTTAATTGTTTTATCATATAAATCTTCATCTTTAGTCATAAATAATTTTATAATTTCCATAGATGCTTTTTCAGATAAACCAAATTTACCATCTGTGTGAGCATCTTCACCTCTATTAACAGTTGCTCTCATTAATGAATAATTTGGATCTTTTTTATTAAGCCAATAATATTCATCTAAAACAGAAGCACCTTCTGTTTCTAAAGATGGAATTGAACGGAATAAATCCCATAAACATTCAAAGTGATTTTCCATTTCTCTTCCACCACGAATAATAAATCCTTTATTAGAATCTTTTATTCCATCACAGGCTCCACCAGATATTTTAGATTCTTCTAAAATATGAATATTTTCACCTTTCATTTGACCATCACGAACTAAAAAACAAGCAGCAGCAAGAGATGCAAGACCAGCACCAACTAAGTATGCAGACTTATTATCAACTCCTTCTGGTTTTTTTGGATGAGCAAAAGCTTCATAATTTCCATTACTATAATACATATAAATTCCTCCTTTGTATAAGTTATTATAAAAATAATATTAAAAAATATACAATAAACAAATAAAAGCAAATGTATAAAATTTATACACTTGCCTTTATTTGTCTAAATTTTGAAAATTATAAAAAGCATTATCAAAACTTCCATCAATCATTACAGATAATTTATTAATAATAACTTTAGGTTTTTGTTTCATTCCAGACTCAATCCAATCTTGCAATAACCCTACAAAACCATATTTATAAAAATTAGCAATAAACATTTTATCTTCATTACTAATATTAATATTCTTAGATTTTTCTTCAATTACATCCATAATTAAAATATTAGTTTGAGCATAAATAAAATTTAATAGCAAATCTTTACTTATTGAATAATATGTATTTTTTACAAAATCCTTATTTTTAAGCACATATTCAAAGATATACATCAATCCCTGCTGCCAAGTTTCATAAGTAGCTTTTTCTTCTATCTCAAGTATAACTTCATTTTTATAAATCCACTCTAATAAATCATAAATATCTTTAAAATGATAATAAAAAGTTTGCCTATTAACACCACAATTTTCGGTAATATCTTTTATAGTAATTTTATTAAATTTATATTTAGAGAGTAAATCTTTTAAGGAGCTAGCTAAAGCTTTTTTAGTAATATCTGACATATAAAATCCCTTTCTAATTGAAAAATTGCCTTTATTATACCACTACTAAAAATAGAATACAAAGATTAATTTAATAAATTGTATAAAGTAGTTTTATTAATTTTATCAAATATTGCATACAAAATTGACATAAAACTACAAAAAGTGTATAATATATTACGTAATTAAAGTAATAAAAACATCTTATAGGAGGTAGCAACATGAAAAACTTTATAAAACTAAAAGATGGAATTATTAAAGCAACATATATTTATGTTGACTGTGACGGAAACTTGGCAGATACACTCTTTGCTGAAGAAAAAGTAAGAGTTAGTTTTGGCAGAGAATGGATGAAAGAAAGTTATAAAATAGTCTTTTGCAAAGTAAGAAAGAAAGATGCAAATAACTTTGAAAGAGCATTAAAGAAGTTAGAAAACAAAATGCTCTTAATTGGACATAAAGATTATATACCTAAGTGTAAGGAAATATTTAAACTATTAGGAATGTAATCTTTTGTCTAAAAAGGAAGGTGAGTGATAAATATCATTCACCTTTCTTTGCTTATATAATATAAAGAAATACTTGGAGAAAATCCAAGTATTTTTTAAATGTCTCTATTTAAGGTTGGACTTCCTATAAATATATGGTCGAGGTGACAGGGATCGAACCTGCGACCTCATGGTCCCAAACCACGCGCGCTACCAACTGCGCTACACCTCGATATAATATATTATTGCTTAATGCTTATATATAATAGCATAAAAAAAACACTTTTGCAATAATTTTTATAAAATTTTTAAAATTTGTTGAAAAAAAATAATATATAAAGTATAATATAAAATGTTAAAGGAATTTAAACGAAATATGTGCTCGTAGTTTAGCTGGATAGAATGCAAGGCTACGAACCTTGAGATCGGGGGTTCGAATCCCTCCGGGCACACCAAGTCTTTAATTTTGTATTAAAGACTTATTTTTATGTTATATTCGAGGTGCGAAAGATGAATAAAATAAACAAAACTTTAATGCAATATTTTGAATGGTATTTACCATCAAATAGAAATTTTTGGAATATTGTTGCAAACAATGCAAGGAAATTATCAGATATAGGTGTAACAGGAGTATGGTTACCTCCTGCATATAAAGGAACGAGCGGAAGAAATGACACAGGATATGGCGTTTACGATTTATATGATTTAGGAGAGTTTAATCAAAAAGGTAGTATTCCAACAAAATATGGAACAAAAGAAGAATATTTAAATGCCATAAAAGTTTTAAAAGGAAATAATGTAGCAGTACTTGCCGATATTGTTTTAAATCATAAAATGGGTGCAGATGAATTGGAAGACGTTATTGCAATAGAGGAATCTGGAAATAATAGGACAGAAGATATTTCAGAACCAAT
>CAJKKA010000004.1 GCA_905200315.1 uncultured Clostridium sp. | reverse complement strand
ATGACCTGTTTGCATGAAATATCCATCTAATAAACCAACTAAATTATTAACTTTTGTTTCTTGTTCTTTTCCTAATGTTCCTGGTGTTATTGAAAATGTATAAGAAATTCCATCTTCTGAATATTCATAAGGAAGTTTTGCAATTGTGTTCATAACTGCAACTGCTCCATTTGTATCTCTTCCATGTAATGGATTTGCACCTGGTCCAAATGGTTCTCCAGCTCTTCTTCCATCTGGTGTATTTCCTGTTGCTTTTCCATAAACAACATTTGATGTTATTGTTAATATAGATAATGTATGTTTTGAATTTCTATATGTTTGGTATCTTTCTAACTTTTTCATAAATGTTTTTACAATACCTATAGCAATTTCATCTACTCTATCATCATCATTTCCATATTTAGGAAAGTCACCTTCTATTTTATAATCTACTGCTAAACCTGTTTCATCTCTTATAACTTTAACTTTTGCATATTTTATAGCAGATAAGGAATCTACAACAACTGAAAGACCTGCAATTCCACATGCCATTGTTCTTTTTATATCTTTATCGTGTAAAGCCATTTCCAAGGCTTCGTATGAATATTTATCATGCATATAATGAATAGCATTTAATGCTTTAATATATATTTTTGCAACATAATCCATCATTGTACTAAATTTTTCAGCTACTTCGTTATAATCTAAATATTCTGAAGTAATTGGCTCAAATTTTGGTGTTATTTGTTTTCCAGAATTTTCGTCTCTACCACCATTTATTGTATATAAAAGTGCTTTTGCTAGGTTTGCTCTTGCACCAAAAAATTGCATTTGTTTTCCTATTTTCATTGCAGAAACACAACAAGCAATTCCATAGTCATCTCCTAATGTTAATCTCATTAAATCATCATTTTCATATTGTATTGAAGATGTTCTTATTGAAATATCTGCACAGAATTTTTTAAATCCTTCTGGTAAATTTTTAGACCATAAAACTGTTAGATTTGGCTCTGGCGCTGGTCCTAAATTATCTAATGTATGTAAAATTCTAAATGAATTTTTTGTAACCATTGTTCTTCCATCTACACACATTCCACCAATACTTTCTGTTACCCAAACTGGATCTCCACTGAATAATTCATTATATTCTGGTGCTCTTAAAAACCTTACAAGTCTTAACTTCATAACAAAATGGTCCATTATTTCTTGTGCTTCTTCTTCTGTTAGATTTCCATTTTTTAAATCTCTCTCAAAATAAATATCTAAAAATGTTGATGTTCTTCCTAAGCTCATAGCAGCACCATTTTGGTCTTTTATTGCTCCTAAATATCCAAAATATAACCATTGAACTGCTTCTTTTGCATTTGTTGCTGGAACAGATATATCAAATCCATATTTTTCAGCCATTTTCTTTAAGTCATTTAAAGCTTTTATTTGTTCCGAAATTTCTTCTCTTTCTCTTATTACTTCTTCTGTAAAATCATCTACATTTAATATATTTAATTCTTCTTGTTTTTCTTCAATTAAAACATCTACACCATATAAAGCAACTCTTCTGTAATCTCCTATAATTCTTCCACGACCATATCCATCTGGAAGTCCAGTTATTAAATGTGAACTTCTTGCAGCTCTAATATCTGGTGTATATACACTAAATACACCGTCATTATGAGTTTTTCTTAAATTATGATAAATATATTCTGTTTGTTCATCTACTTTAAGTCCATAAGCTTCACAAGATTTTTCTACAATTCGTATTCCGCCATTTGGCATAATAGCTCTTTTTAATGGCTTATCTGTTTGAAGACCTACTATATCTTCTAATTCTTTATTAATATATCCTGCATCATATGCATTTATTGCTGATGGTGTTTTTGTATCTGCATCTAAAACTCCACCCGCTTCTCTTTCTTTTTTATATAATTCTAAAACCTCGTTCCAAAGTTTCTTAGTTTTCTCTGTTGCTCCCTTTAAAAAGCTACTATCTCCCTCATATGGAGTATAGTTATATCTTATAAATCCTCTAACATCAATTTCTTTTGTCCATTCTCCAGATTTATTAAAGCCTTCCCATGCTTTGAAATCCATAATTTTTATTCCTCCTTTGTAAATAATCCTTCCACTTTTTATATTACCATAAGCACTTTTTTTTAGCAACAAAATTCATCAATAATTTACAAGAAAAATATACCTAATTTTAAGCAATAAATAATAAAAAATTAATATCAACGAATTTTTTTTACAATTTGACATATACTAAAAAAAGTAGTATACTACATTTAACTTAGGTCAATTATATGATGTTAATTTGATGACCGAACTAAGTGGATAGCGAACACTTAGTTCTTTTTTATGTAAAATATTTAACAAATATTATATTTTTACCTTCTGGCGGACTTAAGGACGCCCCTACAACATTTAAAATTAGATTTTATAATATAAAAAAGTGGCTTCGCCACCCGGGTCGTCGGGGACGCCGACCCCTACATCAAAAACAGGAATTTCCTATAATATAAAAAACAAGAGTGCTAGCGATACACTCTTGTCGATTATTTCTAATCTTTCTTTTTGTCATCAGCATTTGATTTCATTTCTTTATCTTTCAAAATTAATTCAATCAACTGCCAAATCAAATTATATGATGTCATTTGTATGACCTCCTTTCGCAAAGATTCCCTTTGAAAAGGATGCTTACATTATACTCTATTATTATTTTTAACACAATGCTCAAAAAAATTTTTTAACATTTTTATAATTTATGTATTTTTTCTAATTCATTGGTAAATATAAATAATGTAGTTTCTGTTAATTTATACTCTCAAATGCTATATTTTAGAAAATTAGGAAAATCATTGATTTTCTAAACTTTAAGAGGTGATAAAATGGCAATTGATTACAATATTATGGGAGAAAGAATTAAAAAAGCTAGATTAGAAAAACAACTTACTCAAGAAAATATAGCAGAAAAATTAGATGTTTCTGTTGCATTTTTAAGTAGAATAGAACGTGGTAGTTCTCATATTAATTTAAAAAGATTACAACAGTTATGTTCTATTTTAGATGTATCCGAAGGATATTTACTTTCTGGAACTTCTGAGGATTCTAAAAATTACTTAAACAAAGATTTTCAAGAATTGTTAGAAAAATGCAATCCAGAACAATTAAAATTAATTTACAACCTTGCAAAAACTGTTGTAGAAAGTGAAAAATAAAGGCTTTTGGCCTTTATTTTTTTACAATAATTTTATCATTTCTGGCATATCTTTTGTTTGTACTTTCGGTATATTTATTATTTCAAATTTTGAAATTTTTTCTCCAAATTGTATTTCTACTATATCCCCTACTTTAACCTCATAGCTTGGTTTTACAGTTTTACCGTTAACTGCAACTCTTCCTTTGTCAGCTATTTCATTTGCTACAGTTCTTCTTTTTATTACTCTTGATACTTTTAAAAATTTATCTAATCTCATTTTTTCTCCTTCTATCTATAACATCTATTTCTAAAATTACATCCACAATTACTATTATTATTGCAATTACAGTTATTACTTATACTATCACTTAAATCACTTATTGCATCTAGTACATTATTTATATCACTTTGCGTTGCAGGCCTGTTATTGTTACATCCACAATTACAACTGCTATTTACAAAAGAATTTCCTGCTAATGCATTTGCAGATGGATTATTTGTTTGGCAATTACAACTACTTACAACAGCTTGATTTCCATTTAATGTTATAAGTCCATTATTAGCATTTGCACTAGCAGATGCGCTATTGTTTCCACAATTACAGTTACTTATTGCAATTGGAGATGTTGCAGAAAGTACTTCTGTTTCTGTATTATTTCTGCCTCCATAAAAACAACTGCAATTAAATCTTCTACAAATCTTATAAATAATACATGATATAACTGCTGATAAATAAGCAATTATTGCATATATAATTCCTGCAACTATATAATTTAAATTTCCTATAGCAAATGCTACAACTAAAAATACTGCAAATACTATTAATGATATAAGTAACGGATTTTTAAGTAATTTTTGAAGTGCAATAGCAACTACAATAACTAAAAATGGAATTGCTAAAAATATTAATAAATTATTCATAAATATATCCTCCTTTCAGAGTTTTTACTATATTTTATGAATAATCTATTTTTATTGTGAATTATTAATTTTTATAATTTACATTCATTAAATATAAACCATGAGCTGGTAATGTTTTACCTGCCTTATGTCTATCCTTACTTTCTATTATATTTTTAATTTCTTCTGGTTTTATTTTTCCGAGGCCCACTTCAACTAATGTTCCAGATATTATTCTAACCATATTATATAAAAAGCCATTTCCTGTTAATTCTATATAAATTCTGTTATTTTCTGCTTTTTTAACTTCTGCTTTATAAATTGTTCTTACACTACTTTTACTGCTTGTACCACTAGATTTAAAAGCTTTAAAATCGTGTTCTCCTTCAAAATATTTCGCTGCATTTTTCATTGCTTCTATATTTAATTTATTTGGTATATGATATTCTAAATATCTATAGATAGGTGTTGGAAATTCTGAATTGTCTATTACATATCTATATGTTTTCCTCTTACAATTATATCTACTATGAAATCTTTCTTCTACTTCCTCCGCATTTGTAATTACAATAGATTTTTTTATTTTTGAATTAATAGCAATTGGAAACTTTTCTATTGGAATTTTACTATTTGTTTTAAAATTAGCAACTTGTCCAAAACTATGTACACCTGCATCCGTTCTACCAGAAGCATTAAGTTCAATTTCTTCTCCTGTCATTTCAGAAAGAACCTTTTCTATTGTTCCTTGAATATTTAGTTTATTAGGTTGTTTTTGCCAACCATTAAAATCTTTTCCATCATACATTATCGTTAATTTAATATTTCTCATTTCATACCTCAATTAATGCACACATTTTTATAAATTTTAATACTATATACTGGTGTTGTATATGAATTTTTCTAATTGTGAATTAATAGCACTTGCTAGTTCTCTTTCTATTGCTATAAGTCAGGGTAAAACACCTCAGGAAATTGGCACTCTTGCAGCTTTTTTTACAGCATTAGGAGATAACCTTGCAATTATTGCTTTAGAAAATGATGATTCTTCTTGTTTATAAATTATAATTCTCTTCTTCCTTCTAAGGCTTGCATAAGTGTTATTTCGTCTGTATATTCTAAGTCTCCTCCAACAGGTATTCCTCTTGCAATTCTTGTTACTTTTATTCCTAAAGGTTTTATTAGTTTAGATAAATACATAGCTGTTGCCTCTCCCTCTACTCTAGGGTTTGTTGCAAGAATTATTTCTTTTACTTTTCCATCTGTAAGTCTTGCCAATAATTCTTTTACCTTTATATCATCTGGTCCTACTCCATTCATTGGAGATATAGAACCATGTAATACATGGTAAACTCCATTAAATTCGTGTGTTCTTTCCATTGCTATAATATCTCTTACATCTTCTACAACACATATAATACTTTCATCTCTTTTTGGATTTGAGCAAATTATACATGGATCTGTATCTGAAATGTTAAAACATTTTGAACAATATTTTAAATTTTTCTTAGCATTTGTTATTGCATTTACAAAGTTATTTATTTCTTCTTCTGAACTATTAAGCATATGAAAAGCAAGTCTAGCAGCAGTTTTATGTCCTATGCTAGGTAACTTTTCAAATGCTTCTATTAATTTTTCTATTGATGGTGAATAAATTGACATTTTTTTCTCCTAAATTACATTAATCCTGGTATATTAAATTGTCCCATTGCTTGGTTTGTAGCACTATCAACTTTTCTTAAAGCTTCGTTAACACATGTTAAAATTAAATCTTCTAGCATTTCTACATCCTCTGGGTCAACAACTTCTTTTTTTATTTTTATTTCTTTAATTACTTTAGCTCCAGAAACTTTTACAGAAACTGCACCTCCACCAGCTGTTGCATCAAAATCCTTTGCTGTTATTTCTGCTTGAGATTTTTCTAAGTCTGCTTGCATTTTCTTAGCCTCTTTCATTAAATTATTAATATTCATTCCTCCAAAATTTCCTCCTGGAAATCCTCCTCTTCTTGCCATTTTATAATTCCTCCTTTTTTATTATTTTATATTGAAAAATTTTTTTAATCATTTATATTCTATCTTACAACTTCTACTCATCAATTACATCTAGATTAACATCATTTTTTTGAGCAAAATTTTCTATTCCATTATCAATATGTAATTTAGATAAATCTGTATTTTTATCAATTAATTTTACTCTCATTTCTTTTCCCTTTAAAATAGAAACTTGTTTTTCTATTTCTTGCATATTTTCGGGCTTTTCAAGAACAGTTTTTGCAAATTGTGTTAATCCATTTTTAAATTCAATTGCTACTGTTAAATCGTTTACTTCTCCTAAGGATGTATTCATTAAATTAGTATATAGCATTATTTTTCCTTGTGTTTTAAAGTTTTCTATAATATCATTCCATCCTTTTATTGGCTTTAATCTTATTTCAGGTTTTTCTTCAATTTTATTTTCTGCCTTTTGAGCTATAACAGCTGAATTGTTATTTTGTGTAAAATTTCCTTCTTTTATCATTTTTTCTAAATTATTTATTTTATTTTTTAATTCTTCAATTCCATCTACACTAACATCTGTACATAATTTTATAATTCCTGCCTGAAAAATAATGATTTTTTGTGATGATTTTTTCATATCATTTTCTAATTCAGATAAACTATAAATTAAATTAACTAGCTTTTCTTTAGATACATTTTGGGAAACCTCTTCTATTTGTGCAATTTCTTTTTCACTATAAATTCCTTTGTTTCCGCTTGTTTTAAATAATAAAATGTCTTTAACATATTTTATTATTTCCCATAACGTATTTTGTAAATCTTTTCCATCTTTTAAAATTTCTTCTATAGTATTTAATGTTTCATCTATATTTTTTTCTATAACACCTTTTATCACCTTATTTATTAAATATGTTTGTGGAATACCTACAAGTTCTTTTATTTTATTATTATTTATTTTTGTATCTCCATCTTGAATACATCTTTCTAATATACTTAAAGCATCTCTCATTGCGCCTTCAGATAAAACTGCAATTGTATTTAATGCATCTTTTTCAGCTTCTATTCCACTTTTCTTACACACTATTTCAAGCCTTTTTATTATATCTTCATTAGATATTTTTTTAAAGTCAAACCTTTGACATCTTGAAAGAATTGTTGCTGGTAATTTTTGTGGTTCAGTTGTTGCTAATATAAATTTTACATGTTCTGGTGGTTCTTCCAATGTTTTTAATAATGCATTAAAAGCACCTATTGAAAGCATATGAACCTCATCTATTATATATACTCTGTATTTTGCAACTGTTGGTAAAAAATTAACTTCTTCTCTAATTGACCTTATATCTTCAACACTATTGTTTGAAGCTGCATCCATTTCAACTATATCTGTTAATGAGCCGGAAAGTGCACCTTTACAAATTTCACATTCATTACAAGGCTCTCCATCTTTAGGATTTAAGCAGTTTATTGCCCTTGCCATAATTTTAGCAGCAGATGTTTTACCAGTTCCTCTACCACCATTGAATAAATATGCATGTCCTATACGGTTTGCTTTAATTTGATTTTTTAAAGTTCTTGTAATGTGTTCTTGTCCAACCATTTCGCCAAAAGTTTTAGGTCTAAATTTTCTATAAAGTGCTGTGTAATTCAAAAAATCACATCCTTATATATTAGTTTAGCCTCTCTATGGAAAGTATAATCACATAAATACACTACTTATTGCTGCTTCCTTCCGGATCTGACAAGGTTCGTAGCTTTTTATCGAAAATACCTTCCATACAAAGGCTAAACAACATTTTTATTACGTTCTTTATTATATACGTTTTTATATTATTATGCAAGTATTTTTCATTTAAATTATAAAATATAGTTTTTTAAGTAGTGATTTTTGACCCCGTCCCCAAAATCACCCAAAATCACATTCTTTTTAAAACTAAATCTTCTGTATTAATTTCTGTAGTACTTGTTGCTTCTTCTAGTATATTTCCTGCCGGCAAATCTAAGTTTGCTGTGGTTTTATACTTTATTCCATACTCTGTTTCTATTATTATATCAAAAGATACTTTTGCCTTTATTTCTTCTACTTTAACACCTGTTTTTGTAAGTAATGTTCCATCATGAGAAATTTGCTCATCTTCATTAGATGTATATGTACTAATGTTAGCATTACAAAATCTAATTATTACAGTACCACCTTGATTTGAAATTTCTAGATTATTTATACTTCCCTCTTTGCTACCAGCATATATTAATTCATTTTCTATTTTGTATTTATCATCATTTTTAAAAAGTCCAGTTTCAGCTGGTTTATATAATTTAAGCGTTCCTTTTGCAGGTGCATTTTCAATTTGAATATTGTTAATTGTTACATTTTTTATTGCATCTTGTTTCTTTCCATTTTTTTCAACTGTTATATAAACATCATTATTTTGATTTACATTTAAATCCCATTTTGCAGTTGGTGCATCCTTTGAAACTCCCTCTACCGTGCTTACAACTAAAATTTTTGAAATATCAAATACTGCATTTTTTTCTCCCTCTACTTGGTATTTAAAAATAACAAAAAATGCTAATGCACATACTAAAATTACAAATATTGCTATTGTTAAAATGTGTAAAATTTTATTTTTTTTACTTTGTATAGGTTTATCACTCATTTATTTTACCCTTTCTTTTTAATCTAAGTTCTTTAAAAAACTTTTGTAATATTTCTTTGCATTCTGGCTTTAATATTCCTTTTTCAACTTCAACTTTATGATTAAATTTATATTCAAATAAATTTAAAACAGAACCACAAGCTCCTGTTTTTTCGTCATCTGTACCTATATAAACTTTTCGTATTCTTGAATTTATAATTGCTCCCGCACACATTGCACAAGGTTCTAATGTTACATATAAATCACAATTTTCAAGTCTCCAACTATTTAATTTTTTACTAGCCTTTTCAATTGCAATTATTTCTGCATGTTTAATTGTATTCAGTTTTGTTTCTTTCAAATTATATCCTCTTGCAATAATTTTTCCATCTTTAACAATAACAGCTCCAACAGGCACTTCATCTTTTTCATATGCTTTTTTTGCCTCTTTTATCGCCTGTTTCATAAACTTTTCATTATCTTTCATACTTAAATCACCATAAATACACTGGTACACCCAAGCCGACTCGAACGGCTATCGGTCGCTTAGGAGGCGACTGCTCTATCCTGTTGAGCTATGAGTGCAAATTCTTTAGTATTATACACTATTTTAAGTAGATTTTCAACTATGCATAGAAAAAAAGCCTGGATAATCTCCAGGCCGTTTGACAACTTTTGTGCCTTTTTATAATTTTTATTATTGTTTATGTGCTTTCTTTTTCAAACTACACACGGTTGCCAGTGGTCAGTTCTACTGGATATAAAGCACAGCACGGAACCCCAAAACGTAGCTAGTATCGCCAGTGCTATCGTCGTCACGGTAAGAAGCTGGATAATCTGTAGTACTATCGTAAGCACTGCCACCACGGTACACAGGGTTGCCAGAGTAGATTTCTGCCGTCCACTCCCATACATTTCCTCCTATATCTACTATGTTTTTCTTTATTCCATTTTGGTTTAATCCTGAGGCATGATAGTATTTTCCATTACTTGCACTATGACTTACATTTGAAGTACTGTTTGACCATGTTGAATAATTTGAGTCAGAATTAAACCATAATGCTGGTTTTTCTGTTGTTCCTTGTATTGTATATGGTAAATTATAATATGTTCCCCAATCTTGTGTTTTATCTACTTTAATTCCTGCATTTTGATACCATTTCATTATTGTATCCCACTGTTTTCCTGTTACTAATCCACTTTTATTATTTCCATATGTTGCAGTATTGTTTATCATTGATTGAGCTACTGCTTTAGCATTATTATAGTCTATATAATTCCATATTTTTGAGCCCTGCTTACTTACTGCTGTTGCACTTGTATTGTTATTTGTACTTGCACTTTGGCTTGTTGTTGTAGTTGTTAATCCTGCTTCAAATCTTGCTACATAAAATCCATGATATGTATCTATTTGTGTATTTTCTGTTACTGGTATTGCTGATGTATCATCGCTACAACTTGAATATGAATGACCTATTGTACACCATTTTACATATGTTACATTGCTTCCATCTACTGGTACCCATACAAATTGGTTTCCTATTTCGTCTTCTATTACTAACCCTTCGTTCCATCCTTTTACTTCATCTTTTTTACTATCTTTATAACTCCATTCTGCATTTCCTACATTTACTGCTTTAAATCCTTGTGGTATTACTGGATTTTTATAACTATATCCTTCTGTTGTTCCTGCTAATGTTCTATTTTTGCTTTTATCTTCTTTTCCTGCTGTTTCTCCTCCTTGTGTGCCTCCATTTCCTCCTGTTGATGATTTTTTTATTTCTTCTGCTATATCTATTGGTTCTGCTTTCCCTATTGTTATTTTTCCTTCTTCTACTTTATATCCTTCGTTTGTTAATTTTGTTTCTATTTCTGTTTGTAAACCACTATCACTTTTCGCTCTTGAATCATTTGTATTTTTGTATACTTCATTTTCTAGCACTGCTAACCTTATTATTTCTTTTGCATTTGCTATTTTTGTATTTTCACTTGCTATATTGGCCTTTCCAAATATTCCATTTTCTCCCATTACCATACTTAGTGTTATGCCAGAAAGGATTAATAATACGATTATTGTTATAACCAAGGCTACTAGTGTAATGGCAGTGTTAGATGTTAGAATGTTTGACATTGGCTTGCTTGTATATTTTTGTTTTATCTGCGGGTCGTCGGGGACGCCGACCCCTACATGGTTTGATTTTGTTTTTTCAAATGTTTTAATATTATATTTATTCACACCACAATTTGAGGCATTTTCACAAATGTCCCTTTTTACTATTTTATTTTCCTTATTTTTTAAATTACTTGTGTGTGTGTGTGTGTGTGTGTACAGCCACAGTACTTTTAGCTATTTTTTTCATATTTTACATCTCCTCTTTTGTTTTTGGGCACGGTGCTCCGTGCCCCTACAAATTAAATTTTACAATTTTATTTTACTATAAACTATTTTTTTGTGCAATAAATTTTTAAGCTTTTTATGAATAACTTATAATATCTGATTATGCCTTGATTTTTTATATAAATTTACATATAATAAAAAAAATTTTTGGAGGTTAATTTATATGCAAAAAATTTTAGGTTATATGAGAAAAGCTATTGATGAATATAATATGATTGAAGATGGAGATAAAATTGCAGTTGCTCTTTCTGGTGGTAAAGATTCTTTTACTTTATTACTTGGGCTTAAAAATTTGCAAAGATTTTATCCTAAAAAATTTGATATAATTGGAGTTACTATAAATCCTGGTTTTGAATTTTTTGATAGTAGTTTAATTAAAAATTTTTGTGATAAATTAAATGTACCATTTTTTGAAGAACATTCACATGCCCAAGAAATTGTTTTTGAAATTAGAAAAGAAAAAAATCCTTGTTCTTTATGTGCAAACCTTCGTAGAGGTGCTTTAAATACTGTTGCTAAAAGAGAGGGTTGCAATAAAATTGCTTTAGGGCATAATGAAGAAGATGTTTTAGAAACCTTTTTATTAAATCTTTTTTATGCTGGAAGTATAGGAACATTTTCACCCAAAAGCTATATGAATAAATCTGAAATAACATTAATTAGACCTTTAATTTATGCACCAGAAAAATATATTCAAAACTTTGTAAAAAGAAACAACATAGAAGTAATGCCAAAAGCATGTCCTATGGATGGAAATTCTAAAAGAGAAGAAATGAAAAAATTAATACAAAGTTTTTATAAAGATTTACCTCATATTCGTTCAAATTTATATGGTGCTATTAAACGTGCAGGATTAGATGGATGGAAAAATAATAAATAGTAAAATATATTTAAACCTAATTATATTTTTTCTATAATTTTATTCTGTTCTCTTGTATTTATCTTAATAATATACTTATTATTCTACGGATTAGTAGGAATAACTGTTATAGCATTTGCCTTGATTATTGCAATAGTAGTAATTTTGAGCAAATAATAAAAACACCACATTACGCTTCGCCAAGCTATGTGGTGTTTTATCTAAATCTTAGGTAGCACACATTTCTGTGGCTCTCATTTTCTATTATTATATAAATATTTTTTTAATTTGTCAAATAAATTTCAATATGCGAAAACTGCCCTTATATGTTTTACATCAATTGTTTGTAATTATTTAATTTCTTACAATTTTGTTTAGTTCTTCTAATAATTCATTCATTTCATTTTCTGAATTTTCTAGACTGTCTGATTTTACTCCTACATAGAATTTTATTTTTGGTTCTGTTCCTGATGGTCGTACACAACACCATCCATTATTTTCTAATTCAAAATATAGTACGTTTGATATTGGAAGTCCTGTTTTACTTTCTTCTTTCGTGTTCATATCAATTACTTTATTTTCTTTGTAGTCTTTAAACTTTAATACTTTATATTTTCCTAATTTTTGTAGTGGATTTTGTCTTAATTTTTCCATTATTGCTTTTATTTTATCTGCACCATCTACTCCTTCCATTGTAATTGAAAGTAGTCCTTCTTTGTAAAATCCATATTTATTATAAATATTTATCATTTGATCCCATAAGCTTAAATTAAATTGTTTGTAATATGCTGCCGCTTCGCAAAGTGCCATTACTGCTGCTATTGCATCTTTATCTCTTGCATGTGTACCAATTAAGCAACCATAACTTTCTTCAAACCCAAATAAATACTCATATTCTTTGGTTTGTTCAAATATTTTTATTTGTTCTCCTATATATTTAAATCCTGTTAGAACTTCTATTAATTTTATATTATATTCTTTTGCAATTGCATCTGCTAAGTTTGAAGAAACTATAGTTTTTATTAATGCACCATTTTTAGGAAGCAATCCTTTTTCTTTTTTTTGTGATAATTCATATTCTGCTATTAAAAGCCCCGACATATTTCCAGTAAAAGATTTATATTCTCCTGTTTTAGAATCTTTTGCATATACTCCAAGTCTATCTGCATCTGGGTCAGTGGCCAAAACAACATCTGCATCAACTTCTTCTGCTAATTTCAATGCAAGTTCAAAGGCTTTTTTATCTTCTGGGTTTGGATAACTAACTGTTGGAAAATTTCCATCTGGTAATTCTTGCTGTTTAACTACATAAACATTTTCAAATCCTAATCTTTTTAAAATTTCTCTTACAGGAATATTCCCTGTTCCATGTAATGGTGTATATACAATTTTTAAATTCTTTTGCATTTTTGTAATAACATCTTTATTTAAAACTAAATCTTCAAGTGCTTTCATGTATTTATCATCTAGTTCTTTTCCTATAACATTATATAAACCTTTTTCTGTTGCTTCTTCTTTAGAAATTTTCTTTATTTCTGCATAATCTTTTATATTATTTACTTCATCTATAATTTGTTTATCTTTTGGTGCAACAATTTGTGCTCCATCTTCCCAATAAACTTTATATCCATTGTATTTTGGTGGATTATGACTTGCTGTAATCATAATTCCAGCAATACAACTTAATTCTCTTACTGCAAAAGATAATTCTGGAACAGGTCTTAAAGAATTAAAAATATATGTTTTAATTCCATTAGCATTTAAAATTAATGCTGCTTCTTCACTAAATTCCGGAGACATATGTCTAGAATCGAAACTAATTGCAACTCCTTTATTTTCTCCATTTTCTTTTTTTATAAAATTAGCCAAACCTTGAGTTGCTTTACCAACTGTATAAATATTCATTCTATTAGTTCCAGCACCTATAATTCCTCTAAGACCTGCTGTACCAAATTCAAGTTCTTTGTAAAATCTATCTTCTATTTCTTTCACATTATTTTCAATTTCTTTTAATTCCTTTTTAGTAGATTCATCAAAAATATTATCATTACACCATTTTTTATATTCCTCTAAATATTTCATAAAATACCTCCTAATTTTTTTCTAATTATATATAAAATAAAAAATTATATCAATAAAAACAATAAAAATTTTCTATAACATAAAAATAGCGGTGCATAGCCGCTATTAAAAATATTATATTTTATAAAATTTTCTGTATAGTTTTGTTGCTGTTTCTGGTGAATCTACTCCTTCTGCATTTTTTACTGGTGCAAATTCTTCTTCTCTTTTTACTCTCATTATTACCATACTATCTAAACTTGTAAATGCATCAAAAATAAAGCTTTCAAATTTATATGCATTTGGCTCTTTGGCTGTTATAATTTCGCCTTTTTCATTCATATAATTAGCTTTCTTCTTAGCAACATGATATGGTAATTTGTTTTTTGATATCATTTCTAATCTTTTCATATTAAACATATTACATAAAATATGTGATTCGCTATATACAAGTTCTCCATTTTCATCTTTTAATTCAGCTAATTCATCTGAAATTTCTGAATATTCTATAACACTTGGTTTACCATTTCTCATGCAAAATACTCCTACTTTTTCTTTTTCATTTGCTTTTATTAAAGATTTTCCAGCTGCTAAACAATTTTTACTTTCAGCAAGTCCTATTAGTGTATTGTCTACCATTTTTACAAGTACATTATCAACTCCACCTACAAATACCCATTCTGTTCCTTCTTTTTTCATTTGTTCTAACACACCAGATTTATCCATAGATTCAAAAACTCCTCCATGTCCATCCGAAGCTAGTTTAACAAAACCTTTTTCATCTACAAGTACTTTTCCATCTAAACCTACCATTGGTAGTTCACCTTGGATAAAAAATGTAACTTTCTCTTTGGGATAATCAAAATAATTATTCTTTTCAAAGAATTCTACAGTTTCTTTATTATTTTGGTTACTTGTCATTATATACCAGTGTACATATACTCCATATTTTTCTTTTGCTTCTTTTAATGTTTTACAAAGTATTTCAAATAAAGACATTTCTTTTCCTACATTTAATTTAAATGTTCCTTTTGGTCCTGAATGTCCAAGTCTTGTACCTTGTCCTCCTGCCATTGTTACAACAGCTAACTTCCCTGCTTTTATTTTTTCAGTTCCTATTTTATCGTATTTTTCTTTTTCTTCTTTTGGTAATCTATTTTTTTCTGTACAGTCTATAGATTCTATTTTTTCATCTTTAAAAGTTAGCTCTTTTTTAGCATCTTTATATAAACTATTCATAAAACCAAAATCTATATTTTCAATTTCACTTAAAAGTTTTTCTTTATCTTTTTGATTCATATTTTTATAATTAACTAATAATTGTTCTTGATTATATTTAACTAATGTTTTCTTTATTTCTTCATATTTTTCTTCCATATAAAACCCTCTTTTCTTATTATGTTTTTTTATAATAATATAATCTTGAACTTTAGTCAATATTTTATTTTACATTTTTTATATATCTACATCCTTCTGAATTTAATATTTTATGATAATTCCTCAATAACGCCTTATTTACTTCTGTATGCTCTATTTCAAAGCAATTTACTACGTTTATTGTTTTGTCCATATTTTCCTTTCTAATTTCTTCTATATATTTATTCTTTTCTTCTACCTCATTTTTATTTCCATTTATTATTACATATATCTTGTTATTGTTTTCTAGTTCATTATCTAAATACTGTTTTATTTCATTACCTTCTAATTTTGTTTTGTTCCAATTAATTTCTAAAATTTTATCTTTTAAACTTTCTTCAATATTTATTTTTGAAATTACTTTTTCTATTTCATTATTTATATCTACATTTAATAAAGTACATATTTTATTTTCTTCTTTTATTTTATTTGCTACAAACGGTACTATTGTTACACCAAGATGAACTTCATTTGCATAAAAATTGCATATTTTTTCATCATACATATTTAATACCTCGCTTTCTATTTCCATATTTTACCATTTATATTTTCCCTCGTCAATGTATTTCCGTATGTTTTCGTAGATTTTATTCGACAAAAATATAATACGAATTTGTATATTTTTTTAATTTTGGTTAATACTTTTTTTAAATAATATTTTTTACAGTAAAGGAGTTTTTATGAATTATTTAAAAAAATTACCATATAAAATTAAATTGTTTTTATTTATTTTACCATTACTTTTTATTTATACATTAATATGTTCTATTAGCTATGTAAATGCTATTTCTACAGATTTACAGAAAAGCGTTTTTAGATTACATGTAATTGCAAACAGCGATTCTGAAGATGACCAAAATTTAAAACTTAAAGTACGAGATAATGTTCTTAGATATATGAATACTTTATGTTCAAAAACAACTTCTAAAGAAGAAGCAATTGAAATTGCAACTATACATTTAAATGAATTTAAAGAAATTGCATTAAATACTATAAAAGAAAATGGATATAATTATAATGTTGATATTTCTATTGACAATGTGTTTTTCCCTACAAAAACATATGGTGATATTTCTCTACCAGAAGGTTATTACGATGCATTAAGGATAAAAATAGGTAAAGCCGAAGGAAAAAATTGGTGGTGTGTAATGTTCCCACCTTTATGTTTTGTAGATGTTACCTCTGGTATTGTTCCAGATGATTCTAAAGATTTATTAAAGGAAAACTTAAGTCAAGAAGAATATGATTTAATATGCAATGGTAATTCTGAAAATCAAAATAATACAGATATAACTTTCAAATTTAAAATTGTAGAATTATTAAACAATACAAAAATGATGCTAGCTTCAAAAAATTAATTTTTTTATTGTAAATTAAAAACGTTTATGTTATATTATATCTTGATTATTGAATTAAATATACTAATAATGGAGGTTATTAATTTGGAAAAATTAGTTGTAACAGGTGGAACACCTCTTAAAGGTGAAGTATCTATTGTTGGTGCAAAAAATTCGGCCGTAGCTATTTTACCTGCAACACTTTTATTAAAAGGTGTTTGCACTTTAGAAAATGTTCCAAATATTAGTGATATAAATATAATTTGTGATATATTAAAAAATTTAGGTGCACAAATAACATGGAAAAAGAAAAATACTTTAGAAATTGATACAAGTAATATAACTTCAACCAATGCACCTTTAGATAAAACAAGTAAGTTTAGAGCTTCTTACTATTTAATAGGTGCGTTACTTGGAAAATATCATTCTGCAGAAGTTGGTTTACCTGGAGGATGTAATTTAGGTGCTCGTCCTATAGACCAACATATAAAAGGATTTGAAGCTTTAGGTGCAACTGTTGAAGTTGAACAAGGTAAAATTCATGCTAAAACAGATAGTTTAAAAGGTACAGCAATTTATTTAGATGTTGTTTCTGTTGGTGCAACAATTAATTTAATGCTTGCAAGTGTTCTTGCAGAAGGAACAACAATTATAGATAACCCAGCAAAGGAACCACATATTGTTGATGTTGCAAACTTTTTAAATTCCTGTGGTGCTGATATTAGAGGTGCTGGTACAGATAGCATAAAAATAAATGGTGTTAAAGAATTAAAAAACACATGTACATATTCAATTGTTCCAGATCAAATCGAAGCCGGAACTTTTATGTTAGCAGCTGTTGCTACAAGAGGAGATATTTTAATAAAGAATTGTATAACTAAACATTTAGAGGCTTTAACTGCAAAAATTATAGAAATGGGAGCACATGTTGAAGATTTAGACGGAGAAAATATTAGAGTATGGTGTGATAAACGACCTACAAAATTAAATATAAAAACACTTCCTCATCCTGGTTTCCCTACGGATTTACAACCTCAAATGGGTGTAGCATTGTGTACTGCCGAAGGAACAAGTATTATAAATGAAAGTATTTGGGAATCTAGATTTCAATACACTGCAGAACTAAATAAAATGGGTGCACAAATTACAGCCCAAGGAAAAACTGCTATTTTTGAAGGGGTTGAAAAATTATATGGAGCTCCAGTTTATTCAACAGATTTACGTGCGGGTGCGGCATTAATAATAGCTGCTGCTTGTGCAGAAGGACAAACTGAAATATACAATCTTCAATATATTGATAGAGGTTACGAAAATATAGAAGAGAAATTTAGAAATTTAGGATTAAATATACAAAGAATTAAAGAATAGAGGTACAAAATAAATGTTAAACTTTAGTAGTCTTTATAGTGGTAGTACAGGAAATTCACTTTTTTTACAAAGCGATAATTCTAAAGTATTAATAGATACAGGTGTAAGTGCTAAGAAAATAACTGAAGCACTTGCATCTTTTAATGTTAATGTTGAAGATTTAGATGCAATAGTTATAACACACGAACATTCTGACCATGTTCAATCTTTAGGAACACTTTCTAAAAAATATAATATTCCCGTTTATGCAACAAAAGAAACTTTTGATGCAATGCCTAAACAAACAGAAAAAATAATGTGTAATAACATAAATTGTATAAATACAAATGAAAAATTTGAAATAAATGACCTAATATTTAAGCCTTTTTCCATTCCACATGATGCTGCAAATCCTGTTGGATATACAATTTTCGGCGATAACAAACAATTAAGTGTAGCAACAGATATTGGAAATATGAGTTTAGATATTTTAAATACAATAGAAGGAAGCTCTTTTTTAATGTTAGAATCTAATTATGATCCAGAAGTTTTAAAATGCTGTTCATATCCATTTCATTTAAAACAAAGAATTTCTGGTAATAAAGGGCATCTTCCTAACTATATGGCAGGAAAAACTGTTGCTTATTTATTAAATACAGGACTATCTCAAGTTGTTTTAGGACATTTAAGCAAAGAAAGTAACTTTCCAGAACTTGCTTATAAAACTGTTGTAGATGAATTAATAAAAAAAGATTTTGATGAAAACTCTTTAAACTTAACTGTTGCAAGTAGAACTGAACCAAGTAAATTGTTTGAAATATAAAAGGAGCAAAATTATATGCTAACTATTAATATTATTTGTGTTGGTAAAATTAAAGAAAAATTTTTTTCAGATGCTATTGCTGAATATTCCAAAAGACTTTCTAAATACTGCAAGTTTGAAATAATTGAAGTTGCAGATGAAAAATTACCATCAAAAATAAATGATTCAATTATATCTGAAATAAAATATAAAGAATCTCAAAAAATTATTCAAAAAATAAAAAAGGATTCTTATATTATTGCATTAGATTTAAGTGGAAAAGAGCTTTCTTCTATTGATTTTTCAAAAGAAATTGAAAAAATTGCTTTAAATTATAATAGTCAAATAACCTTTATAATTGGCGGAACTTTAGGTTTAACTGATGATTTATTAAAGCTTTCTAATGATAAATTATGCTTTTCTAAAATGACTTTTCCTCACCAATTAATTCGTGTATTTTTAGTTGAACAATTATTTAGAGCTTTTAAAATTTCTAATAATGAAACTTATCATTGGTAATTATATATGTGGGCTCACAGAAGGAACTTTCCTAAAAATCTTACTTTTTTATTTAAGGGGGACTTAATACAAATTTGGTTGAATTTTAAGTAAATTTGATAGTTAATATAGGGAGCTAACTAAAATATTTACATTTTCCTTCTGTAAGATTAAAAACTATTTAATTTTTTTAGTATTATTTTTGTATAAATTTTTATAACTATATTTTTAACTGAGAAAAATAAAGAAATAAATATTATGAATTTAAAAATCATAAGAATTCACCTCAAATAAGGTTTTGAATTAAATATATTAAACTTATACTCTCTTTTTTTATAAAAGTCAATAACAATCGTCTTACAGTTTTCGACAAAATATCCTTTTTTTAAAACATCCAATTAATTATAAAATTTGATACTACTATTCCAACAAAGTCTGCAAACAAGGCTGCCCAAAGTACAAACCTTGTATTTTTTACCTTTATACAGCTTGTATATACGGCTATTGTATATAATGTAGTTTCGGTTGACCCCATTATTGTTGATGCAATTAAACCTATTTTCGTATCAACTCCAAAATTCGACATTATATCTGTTGCTATAGCCATTGAAGCACTCCCAGATATTGGCCTTAATATTGCAAGAGGTAATACTTCTATTGGAAAATTTATTAAAGTAACTATAGGTTTTATTAAATTAATTATTCCATCTATTACTCCTGATGTTCTTAATGCTCCTATTGCAACAAATAAACATAAAAGTGTTGGAAACAAATTTATAACAGTTTTTGCTCCACTTTTTACTCCATTTATAAAAATATCCACACTATTTTTCTTTTCTTTAATTGCGAATAACACAACAATAAAAATTATTAATGGTATACTAAGTGAAGAAATATATTCCACAAAAATCATCTCCTTTTAATTTTTAATAATACTTTTGTAAGAGTAATTCCAGAAATAGCTGCACAAACTGTTGCTATCCATACAGGAATTATAATTTTAGTTGGATTTTGTGATCCTAAAGAATTTCTTATTGCTATAACTGTGGTTGGAATAATTTGTATTGATGCAGTATTTAAAACAATAAATAATACCATTGAATCTGTTAACTTTTCCTTTTCATTATTTTTTTCTTGCATTGTTTGCATTGCTTTTATTCCTAAAGGTGTAGCTGCATTACCTATTCCAAGTAAATTTGCAACAATATTCATAGATATCTCATCATATTCTTTATCTTCTTTTTTTATATTTGGAAACATTATTTTCATTAATGGTTTTAAAGCATTTTTTAGCTTATTTATTAAAGAAGTATTTTTTATTATTTCTATAATTCCTGTCCATAAGCACATGGTTCCTAAAAATGTTATTGATAATTCAACAGCTTTTCCAGCATAAATAAAAATACCATTGCTTACATTTTCTAAATTTCCACTAAAAACTGCATATATTATAGATACAATTAAAAATATTGGCCATATTTTATTTAGCATAAAACCACACTCCTCTAAAAATATATTTTATACAACTCAAAAAAATGCTTTTTTTATAAAACTACCCAATTTATATTGACCAATGTTAAATGTTTGTGTTATCATATAGCTGGAAAATATTAACAGTATTTTATCTTATAGATTAGGAGGTACATATGAAATCAACAGGAATTTTAAGAAAAGTGGACGAACTAGGTAGAGTTGTTATTCCTATAGAACTTAGAAATAAACTAGACATTCACGAAAAAGATCCTTTAGAAATATATGTAGAAGGAAACGATATAATCCTAAGAAAATTTCAACCAAATTGTATTTTTTGTGGAAATACAAAAAAATTGGTACCTTTTAACAATAAATTAATATGTGCAAAATGCCACGAAAAAATAAAAAATTTAGAAATTTAACTATAAAAAAGAATTCTTAAATACAAGAATTCTTTTTTATTTATTGATAAATTTTTGATATATTTCATTTTTACTAACATTTCTATCTTTTGCAATTAATTTAATTATTTCCTTTTTAGAAAAACCTTTATTCTCATAATAATTATAATGTTCATCAATTGTTAATAACTTTAAATTGTTTTTAAAGTTTTCCACATTTTTATTACCTTCAATTATTATTACAAATTCACCTTTTGGATTTTCAACTTTCGCTTTTAATTCTTTTATTGTTCCTCTTATGAATTCTTCATGTATTTTTGTTATTTCTCTTGCAAAAACTATTTGTCTATTTTCTAATATATTTTCTAAATCATTAATTGTATTTAATATTTTATGTGGAGCTTCATACAAAATTATTGTTTTATTAATATTTTTTATTTCATCTAATTTTTCTTTTCTTAATTTTTTATTTAGTGGTAAAAATCCTAAAAAATAAAATTCTTTTGTATCAATTCCAGATGCAATTAAAGCATTTATTGCAGCACATGCTCCAGGTACAGGAATTATTTGAATATTTTCTTTTATAGCTTCTTTAACAACCTCTTCACCTGGATCTGATATACCAGGTGTTCCAGCATCTGAAACAATTGCAATATTTTTTCCTTCTTTTAATTTTTCTATTATTTTATTTAATTTTTCATTTTCATTATGTCTATGGCAACTTATCATAGGCTTTGAAATTTCTAAATGATTTAATAATTTTAAAGTATGTCTTGTATCTTCAGCTGCAATTAAATCTACATTTTTTAATACATTTATTGCTCTTAACGTAATATCTTCTAAATTTCCAATTGGTGTAGCTACTAAATATAATTTTCCATTCATTTTATTCTTCCTCTTTATTATATATTTTTAATAATTGTTTATTATAATTATTATCCTCATCATAAATAATTAATGGTTCTTCAAATTTTAAAAATTGCTTTGCATTTTTTACAGCTTTAATTAATATTAAATTTGGAGATTTATTAATTTTAGGATATACTAATTTAATTATTTTTGGCTCTAATTTATTTTTTCTTAAAATATCTATAATATCTACAATTCTATCTGGTCTATGAACCATATAAAACTCACCTTTATCTTTTAATAATTGTGCAGATATTTTTATAAAATCTTCTAAATTAGCTTCTACTTCATATCTAGAAATTAATTGATTTTTATTTTCATTTTTTATTCCAGTATTTTCTTTTTTATATGGTGGATTAGTTACAATTGCATCTATTGAATTATTTTTAAAATATTTATTTATATTTTTTATATTATCATTAATTAATTCTATTTTATTTTCTAATGAATTTAATTTAACAGATTTATTTGCCATTTCAAATATTTCTTTTTGAATTTCTATTCCATATATTTTCTTTATTTTTGTTTTGCCAGATAATAAAATACTAATTATTCCTGTTCCAGTTCCTAAGTCTATTACAGTTGAATTATTTCTTATGTTTTTAGCAAAATCAGAAAGTAAAACAGCATCCATTCCAAAACAAAAATAATTTTTATTTTGAATTATTTTTAAATTATTAAATTCTAAGTCGTCAATTCTTTCATTTTCATTTAATTTTATTTTTTCTATTTTAATCACCTATTTATTTTTTTTGAATATTATATAACAAAAAAAATAAAAAATCAAAAAGAGGTATTTATGGGAGAAAAAGATTTAATTCCAAAAAATAATAAAAAGA
Organism: uncultured Clostridium sp.; assembly: GCA_905200315.1. The sequence goes on along the minus strand of CAJKKA010000004.1, from coordinate 13,572 downwards.
AAAAATTCGATTTTAAAAAAATAAAAAAAAATACAACAAATTCTTTATGCGAAGTAGAAACATTTTTATGTAGTTTTAAGAAAAGTTGTACATATTATAATTTATATAAATTATTAAAAAAATAATTTAATTATTTTTGTTTTTTATTAATATAATAAATATTTATTAAAATCATTTCGGGTCGTCGAGGACGCCGACCCCTACAACTTTTAACATTAATTATGTTTTTATTGTTTACGCGGTATTTCAAAAACAATATTTTATAAAATTTGAATTATATAAATTTAAATTTATTTTTTGGTTTATTTTACATTTAATTAATTATTTATTTATTCTTATAATTTAATTATTTTATATTTAATTATTTATTTTTAATTAATTTTTATATTTATTTTTTAATTATCTTTTTCTAAATAAATTGTGTCTTTAAAATTTTTATTTTCTTCACCATTTATTAATATTTTTATTCCATTAATTTCATTTAATTGTGTTACTGTATTTAAAATAGAATTTGCAGAATTATTTAAATTATCTGAATTCAAAAATTCATTTGAAAGATCTATTTTTAAAATATCTCCTTCTAAAAATACAGAATTAATTTTTGTTCCATCTGGAATACTTTTTATTAGATTTTCATTTTTTGGTCCTTCAATTAATAAATTAATTAAATATTCATATGGATTTTTTATTAAATTATTTGCATCTATTTTCCTTGCTTCTGGAATTAAATTTTTATTTTCTTTATCCGAAAAGTATAAAGTAACTACTGTTTCCCTTAATTGTTTTTCACTTATTTCTTCCTGTGGTGTATAATCTTGAATTTCTTCATTGGTATTATTTTTTACAATAAAATTTTTATAAATAAAAAATCCTAAAATAACTAATAAAATTAAAATTAAAAAAATACAAATAATTTTCTTTTTCATACATATTTCCTTTCTTTGAATTTTTATAAATTTTCTTTATAAAAATCACATAATAAATTTATATTAATTTCTATTTTAGACAAGTTATTTTTAGAACATTTTATTTAGAATTTTAAGTCGACTTTATTTGACAAAACTCCCTTTACACTATAAAATATAAGATAGTTTTATGTTACTAAAAATAAGCAATATGGAGGTAAAATATGGATGAAATATTGCACGTTGGATTAGACGTTGGTTCTACAACCGTAAAAATAATTGTAATGAATTCCAATAAGGAAACTATATATTCAAACTATGAAAGACATTTTTCAGATACTAAAAATACAATATGTAACACTTTAGAAAAATTAGCAGAAAAATATCCAAATAATAAATTTACACTAGCATTAACAGGTTCTGGTGCAATGAGTGCTGCAAAATTTTTAGGAGTAGATTTTATACAAGAAGTTGTTTCTTGTAAGAGAGCTGTTGAAAAATATATTCCTAAAACAGATGTAGTTATTGAACTTGGTGGGGAAGATGCAAAAATTATTTATTTTGATGAATCTATAGAACAAAGAATGAATGGTACTTGTGCAGGTGGTACAGGTGCATTTTTAGACCAAATGGCTTCACTACTTCATACAGATACTCAAGGTTTAAATACTTTAGCTAAAAATTATAATACAATATATCCTATTGCATCTAGATGTGGTGTTTTTGCAAAAACAGATATACAGCCACTTTTAAATGAAGGTGCTGCAAAAGAAGACATTGCAGCTTCAATATTTCAAGCAGTTGTTAATCAAACAATTAGTGGATTAGCTTGTGGTAGACCTATTAAAGGAAATATCGCATTTTTGGGCGGCCCTTTAAATTATTTATCTGAACTTAGACAAAGATTTATTGAAACATTAAACTTAAAACCTGAAGAAATAATAATTCCTGAAGAAGCTCATCTAATTGTAGCTAAAGGTGCTGCTTTAGATTCAATTAATTCAAATATTATTACTATAGAAGAATTAAAAGAAAAAATAAATAATTTAAAAAATTCTCACGATAATACAAGCAAACCTTTAGACCCTTTATTTAATTCAAAAGAAGAATTAGAAGAATTTAAACTTAGACATAGTAAAGCAAAAATAAATAAAAAAGATTTAAAAGACTTTGAAGGAAATTGTTATATAGGAATAGATGCTGGTTCAACTACAACAAAACTTGTTTTAATAGATGATAACAATAATTTATTATATTCATTATATGGCAGCAACGAAGGAAATCCATTAAAAAGTGTTATGAATATGCTAAAAGAACTTTATAGTATTTTACCTGAAAAAGCTATAATACGTTATAGTGGTGTAACAGGTTATGGCGAAAACTTAATTCAAACAGCTTTAAATGTAGACTTAAATGAAATAGAAACTATTGCACACTATACAGCAGCAAAAGAATTTGAACCTGATGTTACAAGTATTGTAGACATTGGTGGCCAAGATATGAAATATATAAAAATAAAAGATGACACAATAGACAATATAATGCTTAATGAAGCTTGTTCTTCAGGTTGTGGTTCTTTTATAGAAACCTTTGCTAAAAGCTTAAATATTACAATTTCAGATTTTGTTAAAGAAGCTTTAGAAAGTAAAACACCAGTTGACCTTGGCTCAAGATGTACAGTATTTATGAATTCTAAAATAAAACAAGCTCAAAAAGAAGGATACTCTGTTGGAGATATTTCTGCAGGACTTTCTTACTCTGTTATAAAAAATGCTATACAAAAAGTTATGAAAGTTAGAGATATAGAAACACTTGGAAATCATATTGTTGTACAAGGTGGAACTTTTTACAATGATGCAGTTTTAAGAGCTTTTGAATTAATAGTAGGAAAAAATGTTATTCGTCCAGAAATTGCTGGATTAATGGGTGCTTATGGAGTTGCATTATTAGCAAAAGAGCAATTTGAATCTAACTTAAATATGGAATACACATCAACAATCGCAAATTTAAACGATATTGAAAACCTAGATATAAAAACATCTCATATTCGTTGTAAAGGCTGTGAAAACCATTGTTTACTTACTATTAATACTTTTAGCAATGGTCAAAGACATATATCTGGAAATAGATGTGAAAAAGGTGCAGGTATTACAAATAAAAAACAAGATTTACCTAACTTAGTAAAATATAAATATGAAAGATTATTTAACTATACTCCTTTAGAAGAAAAAGATGCACCAAGAGGAACAATAGGAATCCCTAGAGTTTTAAACATGTATGAAGATTATCCATTTTGGTTCACATTTTTCACAAATTTAGGATTTAGAGTTATTTTATCTGATAAAAGTACACGAGAAACATATGAAAAGGGTATGGAATCTATGCCTTCTGAATCTGTTTGCTATCCAGCAAAACTTTCTCATGGACATATTATAAATTTAATAGAAAAAGGAATAACTACAATATTTTACCCTTGTATTCCATATTCAAGAAAAGAATTTGAAAAAGCAAATAATCAATATAATTGTCCTATTGTTATTTCATATTCAGAAGTTTTAAAAAATAATGTAGAAGAACTAAAAACAAATAATATTAAATTCTTAAATCCTTTCTTACCTTTTGATACTAAAAACTTGGTAAAAAGAATTTTAGAATTAGATGAATTTAAAGAATATAATTTTAATAAAAAAGAATTATTAAATGCCGCAACACTTGCAGAAGAAGAATATCAGAATTTCAAAAAAGAAATTTTAGAAAAAGGAAATGAAACAGTAAAATATATTGAAGAAAATAATTTAAGAGGAATTGTTTTGGCAGGAAGACCTTATCATTTAGACCCAGAAATAAATCATGGAATAGATACATTAATTACAAGTTTAGGTTTATGTGTTTTAACAGAAGATTTTGTTGCTAGAAACGAAAAATTAGAAAATCCATTAAGAGTTGTTAATCAATGGGTATATCATTCAAGACTATATGCAGCAGCCGATTTTGTAGGAAAACATGACCATTTAGAATTAATACAATTAAATTCTTTTGGATGTGGTGTTGATGCAGTTACAACAGACCAAGTTGAAGAAATTTTAAAAAGCTATGATAAAATGTATACTTTAATAAAAATAGATGAAGTAAATAATTTAGGAGCTGTTAGAATACGTATACGTTCACTACTTGCAAGTATGAATAAGCGTATTAAAGAAAAGCAAGAAAATAAAGAGCTTGGAAATTATAGTCCTTTAAGACCTATTTTTACTAAAGAAATGAAAAAAGACTATACAATTTTAATACCACAAATGGCTCCAATACATTTTGAATTATTAGAATCTGCAGTTAGAGCCTCTGGATATAACGCCGTACTTTTAAGAGAATGTACTCAAAAAACTGTAGAAACAGGTTTAAAATATGTTAATAATGATGCATGTTATCCATCAATATTAACAACAGGTCAATTTATAGAAGCATTACAATCTGGAAAATATGATTTAGATAAAACTGCTATTATAATGTCTCAAACAGGTGGAGGTTGTAGAGCAACAAACTATATAGGTTTCATCAGAAAAGCCTTAAAAGATGCAGGTTTTGAAAAAGTTCCTATTATATCATTTAATGTTGTAGGTATGGAAAAAATGCCAGGATTTAAATTAACTCTACCACTTTTAGAAAGACTTTTAAAAATGGTAATCTATGGAGATTTATTACAAAAAATGCTTACAAAAAATAGAGCATATGAAATAAATAAAGGTGAAACAGAAAAATTATTTAATGAGTGGTTAGAAAAATGCAAAAAACTTGTTACAAAATCAACCAACAAACAATTTAAACAAAGTATATATGACATAGTAAACGACTTTGAAAAAATAGAATTAGATACATCTATAGAAAAACCAAAAGTTGGAGTTGTAGGAGAAGTATTAATAAAATATCATCCATTTGGAAATAATTATGTAGCAAATGTTTTAGAAAAAGAAGGAGCAGAAGTAATACTTCCAGACTTTATGGGATTTGTTAAATTTATGGCAACACACAAAATTACATTTAATACACTATTAAAAACAACCCCAACAATAGCAAAAATATCTAAAGCAGCAATAAAATTAATAGATATATTAGAAAAAGATGTAAAAATAGCACTTGCAAATTCTAAAAAAGGATATATGCAACCATGTGATATATTCCACTTAGAAGAACAAGTAAAAGATGTTCTATCTATAGGAAATCAAACAGGTGAAGGATGGTTTCTAACAGCAGAAATGATAGAATACATGGAAAATGGAATACCAAATATAGTATGTGTACAACCATTTGCATGTTTACCAAACCACGTTGTAGGAAAAGGAGTAATAAAAACAATACGAAATAAATACCCAGAAGCAAACATATCTCCAATAGACTATGACCCAGGAGCAAGCGAAGCAAATCAAACCAACAGAATAAAATTACTAATGACAGTTGCAAAAGATAATTTAAAAAATCAAAAATCAAAAAAAGAAACATATAATAAAAAAGAAAATACAAATATAGACCACGACATAAAAATATATAAAAAATAAGTTTAAAAAAAGAGATTAATTTATAAATAATTAATCTCTTTTTAGAATTTACATTATATTCGCTAATTCATAATATTCTTTATGATTATTTATTAAATCATTATGCTTTCCCTGTTCAACAATTTTACCATTATTTATCATTATAATATTATCAAAATCTTTTACAATTTCTAACGAATGAGCAATTAAAATTATAGTTTTTGTTTTAGCTAATTCATTAATTGTTTCTTCAATTTTGCTTTTACTATAATTATCTAAAGCACTTGTTGCTTCATCAAATAATATAATTGGAGTATCTCTAAGTATTGCTCTTGCTATTGCAATTCTTTGTTTTTGCCCAACTGAAATATTATTATTATTTTCATTAATTACTTCATCATATTTATTAGGTAACTTCTCAATAAAATCTTCTATATTTGCTAATTTACATGCACATTTAATATCTTGTATAGTAGCATTTTCGTTTACCATTAAAAGATTTTCTCTTATACTCATATTAAATAATATAGGTTCTTGATTTACTATTGATATTGAATTTCTAAAACTTTTTTCATTAAAATCCTGTATGTTATTATTATCAAATTTTATAGTTCCAGTATAATTATTATATTCTTTTAAAAGTAATTTAAATATTGTGCTTTTCCCTGCACCACTTTGTCCGACTATTGCATTTTTTGTATTAGGCTCTATTTTAAAATTAATATTCTCAATTATATTATTTTCTGATTTTTCATATTTAAAATTAACATTATTAAATTCTATCTTTCCACTTATATTATTATAATTTTTTGTACCAAATTTTTCTTCTTCTAAATTATTACTTTCTAATATTTCTTTTATTCTTTTCATATTAGCTGTAAACTCTGATATTCCAAAGTCATGTTCAATAATTCTATGAAATACATCATCTACAATATTAGTCATATATGTAATTATTAACATTGCAGTTTCTACACTAAACATACCCGCTTGTACTTTCGAAATTATATATAACAATATTATTGTGTCTCCTATAATTCTAATTGTCCATTTTGCAGTATTAACTGTTTTATTTAATAATCTTCTTTTTTTTCTTACCTCTGATAAGCTATTTATATAGCTACTAAATATATTTATACATTTCTCTTTGATATCTAATGCCTTTATCTCTTTTATACCTTTAGATGTCTCATTTAATACTGTTGTATATTTATCTGTATTTATAAATTCTTCTTCTAAATAATCTTTAGATTTTCTAAGCTGTACCTTAAATAAATATAAACTAATTGTAGAAATAAGAGTAACTCCTAATCCTATTTTATAATCTATAAAATATATTATTACTAACATAACACAAGAAGTTGCAACATATGCACTTTCTAGAAATAATGATGTAATAGTTGAAATCATACCACTTTCAGCTGCTTTCATTGTTGTTAGAAGTTTTCCAGATTCTATTTTATCAAAAGTAGTCATTGATAAAGATAGAATCTTTTTATACACACTATTTTGAATATTAGATACTATATTTTTTTCTGCATCAATAACTATTTTTCTCCATTGATTATGACAAAATGTTATCGAAATTAATCTCCATATTCCACATATAAAAACTAACTTAATTGCCATGTCTAATTTCATACTCATAATACTTGCTATTAAATTTGAATATTTTGTTGTATATATCATAGACGTTATTACGAAAAATAACATAAATATTGTTCCCAATATATATTGCTTTTTGTTTTCTTTAGAGTATTTAAACAAATCCCTAAATGCAGAAAAAAATCCGTACTTTTTCATTATTACATTCCTCATTCCATTATTCCTTATTTATTGCTTGCTTAATTGCATTCATTTTTAGCATTAATTTCCTTATTTTTAGAAATCGTTGGTTTAATAAATCATCATTCATCAAATTTATCCCAATTATATATTACTTATTATTCCAATTTTAATCTTTTTATCCATATGTATTTTCTTAAAATTAATTATCTTTATATCATATATATTTATAAAAATCTAGTATTATATTTAAAACTCTTCTATATTTAATTAATTTATTTTTATTAATTATTTTTATTTAATTATTTTTATTTAATTTATTTGATTTATTTTTTTAATTATTTATTTTTAAATTATTTTTTATTTCTTTTATTTTATTTTTTGTTTGTTCATAACCTTTTAAATATAATTCATCAATTTTTTTATAATCCAATAATTGAACTTTTTCAGTTTTTATTTTTAATAAATAATCTGCTCCTTCTAAATCATAATTAGAAATTTCATGACATAAAATTCCTAATGAATTACTTGCTACCTCTAATATATTTTTACAATAATTTTTTTTATTTTTTTCTTCATCAAAAATAATACTTAATACCTTATCTGCTCCTTTTTCTTTTGTTAATTTCCAAGGTACATTCTCCCTAAGGCCTCCATCTACTAATTGTTTTCCATTTATTTTACAAGGTGCAAATACTACAGGATATGAGCAACTTGCCCTAACTGCTTTTCCAATATTTACATTATTTATGTATATAATATTATCTAAATATTTTGCTCTATTTTCTTTAGAAATAAAAACATTAATTTCTCCGGTATTAATATCTATACTTGGAATTAATAATTCTTTTTTTATGTCTGAAATATTTTTTATATTTTTTTTATTTAATTCTTTATTTAATAATCTTTCTATTATTGTTCCTTCATTAAATCCCTTAATTACAATTTTTCTTTTAATAAATAAATTAATTAATAAAATTAAAATGTTTTTTGGATCAACGTATTTTATTTTTTTAGCATATTTTTTAAAAAATTTTAACATTTCATCACTAGAATAACCAGCCGCATAAAGTGTAGCAATAATACTTCCTGAAGATGTTCCTGAAATGTAATCAAATTTTAAATTTTCTTCCTCTAATGCTTTTATAGCTCCAATATGTGCAGCACCTTTTATTCCACCACCAGCAAAACAAATACCATAATTCATATAAATCACCTGCTAAATATTATGAATTAATTTATTATTTGTTCCATTTTTTAGCCAAAAAAAACACATTAGATAATTCTAATGTGTAATGGCGGAGAATGAGAGATTCGAACTCTCGCGGCCACTTACGCAACCCTAACGGTTTAGCAAACCGTCCCCTTCAGCCACTTGGGTAATTCTCCAAAAACTGAATTAATTTTATTTTAAATTAAAAAAGCAAGTTTTGGCGGAGAGGGTGGGATTCGAACCCACGGTAGGCTATTAACCTACGCCAATTTTCAAGACTGGTGCCATAAACCAACTCGACCACCTCTCCATGTGCCTCTTCTTGCTACAAGCACTATAATAACACACTATAATGCTTGTTGTCAATACCTTTAGCCTTGATTTTTTTGTTTGTTATAAAAAAAATTATAAATACTGAAAAAAGCTTAAAAATCAATATTTTGAATGTGATTGGAAAGAGTGTAAAGCTTCTTATAAATTTCAAATGAGGAAGCGATGGCTTGCAAAGCAAGAGCAGCGAGAGGCTCGTTTGAACATTTATTTAGAAGCTCTAACGAATGAATTGAGCCGAAAAATATTTATTTTTAAATTTTTTCAGACTTATATTAATAATTCTATTTATTTTTTACTAACTCTAAAATTCTCTCTAAATCCTCATTATTAGCATATTCTATAACTATTTTTCCTTTTCTTTTTCCTACGTCTAATTTTACCTTTGTTCCGAAAAAGCTTTGGAATGAATTTTCTATATCTCTATAAACAGCTTCATATTTTCTGTCTTTTTTCTTTAATTTTTTGGTTCTTTGCATTTTCTTTTCTGCTTCTCTAACACTATCACCAGACTCTATCATATATAAAGCCATCTCATATTGTTTATCATTATCTTCTATTGCCATTAAAGATTTGCAATGTCCCTCTGTTAGTTTTCCCTCTAATGCTAATTCTATAACTCTTTGATCCAAATTTAATATTCTAACTGTATTTGCTATACTACTTCTTGCTTTTCCTAATATATCTGCTACCTTTTGCTGTGTAAGACCATATTCGTCCATTAAACTACGTATTCCCATAGCTTTTTCTATTGGATTTAAATCTTCTCTTTGTATATTTTCTATTAAAGCTATTTCTTTATTTCTTCTTTCATCATCTTCTCTAATTATAACTGGAACTTCCTTCAATCCTGCTTTTTTAGATGCTCTCCATCTTCTTTCTCCAGCAACTATTTCATAGTAATCTTCTTTTTTTGCAACAACTATTGGTTGTATTAATCCATATTCTTTTATTGAATTTGCAAGTTCTTCTAATGATTCTTCATCAAATTTTTTTCTTGGTTGATTTCTATTTGGCTCGATTTCTGTTAATTTTATTTTTGTTATTTTTTCACCATCTTTAATTTCTTCACTTTCTTCTATTTCTTCATTTATTAAATCTCCACCAAAAAGTGCATCTAATCCTTTACCTAATCCTGTTTTCTTAGCCATTTTCTATTTCCTCCCTTATCATTTTATTTTAAATGTTTTGCTTTAGCTTCTTCTTCATTTTTCTTCAAAAATTCCTTAGCTAGCTTATCATATGCCTTTGCACCTTTTGATCTAGCATCATATTCAACTATTGGCATTCCATAACTAGGAGCTTCACTAAGCTTTACATTTCTAGGAATAACTTGTTTATATACTTTATCTTGAAAATATTTTTTTACTTCCTTAACAACTTGGTTCGCTAAATTTGTTCTTATATCATACATTGTAAGTATTGCACCTTCAATTTTTATTTCTTTATTTAGGTGTTTTTTTACTAAATTTATTGTATTCATAAGTTGTCCAAGTCCTTCTAATGCAAAGTATTCACATTGTACAGGAATTAAAACACTATCAGATGCTGTAAAAGAATTTAAAGTAACTAAGCCTAAAGATGGTGGACAATCTATAAAAATATAATCAAATTGTTCTTTAATTTTAAATAATTGTTCTTTTAATCTTTGTTCTCTAGACATCATAGATACAAGTTCGACTTCAGCTCCTGCCAAACTTATGTTTGCTGGACATACTGTTAAATTTTTTGTTTTTGTTGATACTATTACCTTTTCAAAGTCTTCTTCATTAATTAAAACATCATATAAAGAATATTCATTATCTTTATCTATACCAACTGCACTTGTCGCATTTCCTTGTGGATCTGCATCAATTAATAGTACCTTTTTTCCTTTTTTTGCAAGTGCCGCACTTAAATTTACTGTAGTCGTTGTTTTACCTACTCCACCCTTTTGATTTGCTACTGATATTACTTTTCCCAATTCTATCCCTCCTGTATTGTGAACCTTAGACAACCACTGTGTTTCATCGGTTTATAATTATATAAATTTTTATACGAACTTATTTTTCTGTTCTATAAAAAACTTACATAAATATGATATAAAAAATTGTAAAATATGTCAATGATTTTTGCCTCTTTTATTAAATATTTACATACAACTTTTATTTAGCTATAAATCTAAATATTTAACAAATTATCAATAATTCTATAATTATTATCCTAACACAACAAAAACCCAAGCTAAATTTACTAGCTTGGGTTTTATTTTGTTAGAAATATAGTAAATAAAACTATTTAAAATATTCCTCAAGGAGGTTAATCAATACATTTGCATCCTCAACAGCATTACAAAGATTTTCAACATTTATCTTTAAAAGACTGCTATTTGAGGAATTAATTGTTAACCCCATGTTCAATGCATTTTCCATTTTTATTGCTTCTCTAAAAGAGTCATAGTCAAAATCCCTGAACTGATGGCTTTCAATATTTTCTGTAGAATTTAAATCTACTTTTATATCCCTCCATCCAAACTCATGGACAAGATCATCAATAATCTCCTGACCTTTTTCTTTTACATCTTTTAAGTTTTCAAGATACTCTGGTCCTTTTTTTAAGGAACCTTCTATCATTTCTTCCCGATGTGACTTCATGTGTCTAAAGAAGTGGTCAACTTTTTCGCAATTCATTCTGTTCATAATGCATTCCTCCTTGTTTAATAAGCAACAATTTTTTGTAACGACTACATTATACATCTTTTTTCTCTTACTGTCAATACTTTATGTAAATCTTTTTATTTTTTATATCACATAAACATTCTATATATATTCCTCTTCCTTTTGTAGTCTTTCGAGCGGACAGAGGCGTCCGCCCCTGCAACATCTGACATTATTCTTTATAATATAATAAAATGACAAATATATTTGTTTTGAAATACCGCGTAAGCGACCAAACGAGCAGATTCCTCTGCGAGTGCGATTTGGAGCAATCTTCATTTTTTTAATTTATATCTTATTATTGTAAATATCTAAATTAATTTTATAAAAATGTAATTGCATGTTAAATGGTCAACAGACCATTTTTTATTTCGAAGATTGCGACACCAAGGTATAAAAAACAATTTATTTGTCATTTTGGATTTAAAAAATCTTATTTTGCGGGTCGTCAAGGATGCCGACCCCTACAACATCTGACATTAGATTTTATAAATATTTTTATTAATAAAAATTAAGTATTATATAATGCAAAAGAACCTCTTATAGAGGTTCTTTTGCAGGTGTTCCAGCTTTTCTTGGATATTTTGCTGGAGTATTTTTTATTTTTTCCACAGTTATTATATTTCTTGTGATTTCTGTATCTGGTAATATGACTTTTTCCACAGGCAACATTTTTGTTCCTAATATTTTTATTGCATTTTTGCTTTCTTTTATTTCTTCTTCTACATTATTTCCTTTCATACATATTACTTTTCCTCCTACTTTTATAAAAGGAGTTGTGTATTCAAGTAATACATTTAATGCTGCTACAGCCCTTGATACAACTATATCATAACATTCTCTGTATTTTTTATTTTTTGCTAGTTCTTCCGCTCTTGCATGTATTGTTTCAATTTTATTTAACTCTAATTTTTCTATTACTATATCTAAAAATTTTATTCTTTTATTTAATGAATCTGCTAATGTTATTTCTAAATTTTCATTAATAATTTTTAGTGGAATACCTGGAAAACCTGCTCCTGTGCCAATATCAAGTACTTTATTTTTATCAATAAATTTATTTATTGTTGCACAGTCAACAAAATGTTTTAATATTATTTCTTTTGGTTCTGTTATTGCTGTTAAATTTATATTATTATTCCACTCTATTAATAAGTTCATATAATTATAAAATTGTTTTACTTGCTTTTCTGTTAATTCTACATCTATTTTTTTCATTTTATATAATAGTTCTTCTTTAAAATTATTATATTCCATTACTATTTTTCCTCTCTTTTTAGTTGTTCCAAATATATTAACAATACAGATATATCAGCTGGTGAAACCCCTGATATTCTTGAGGCTTGCCCTACAGATACTGGTTTTATTTTATTTAATTTTTGTCTTGCTTCTAAGCATAATCCTTTTATTTCGCTATAATCTATTTCTTTTGGTAATAATTTATTTTCTAATTTTTTAAATTTTTCAACTTGTTGATTTTGTAAATTAATATATCCTTCATATTTTACTTGTATTTCAACCTCTTCTTGTTCTTCTTCTGTCAATTCCGGTCTTGATATATCAACATTTTCGAAATCTTTATATGATAATTCTGTTCTTTTAAGTAAATCTGAAAGTTTTGTTCCTCCAGTAATCTCATTTGTTCCTTTTTCTCTTAATATGTTATTTACCTCATCTGTTGCTTTTATTGTTAATTTTTTTACTCTTTCTATTTCTTTTTCAATATTTTCACGTTTTTTACAGAACTTTTCATATCTTTCTTCTGAAATCAAACCAACTTCATGCCCTATTTCAGTTAATCTTAAATCTGCATTATCTTGCCTTAAAAGTAGCCTATATTCAGCTCTAGAGGTCATCATTCTGTATGGTTCATTAGTACCTTTTGTAACAATATCATCTATTAAAACTCCGATATATGCATCTGAACGATGTAAAATAACAGGCTCTTTATTTTGTAATTTTCTTGCTGCATTAATTCCTGCTATAAGCCCTTGAGATGCAGCCTCTTCATAACCAGATGTTCCATTTATTTGTCCTGCAAAGAACATACCATCTATAGTTTTATATTCTAAAGAAAGTTTTAAATTTGATGGATTTATACAATCATATTCAAT
>CAJKKA010000003.1 GCA_905200315.1 uncultured Clostridium sp. | reverse complement strand
AAGATAAGTGTTAAAGCTTCTGATCCTAGATATCTTAATTTACCAATTCCGGAAAGAGAAGGATATGTATTTTGCGGATGGTGGTATGGGGACTATCAAGCATTATCAGGTGGTGAATTATTTGTAAAAGCTGATCACGAAATATATGCAAAATGGAAAACCGTTGATGAATACTATTCATGTACAGTAACATTAGACTATGGTTATGATGATAAAAAGGAAGTATTTTCTGCTAGCTGGAGAGAAACCAGATATGCAGATGAAAATGCATATGGAAAAGAATTACCAAATCCGGTAAGAACAGGATATAAATTTCTAGGATGGTATTATGGAACAACCAAAATAGATTCTTACAGTTATGTTATATCTAATGATCATACATTAACAGCAAAGTGGGAGGAAGTAAAACAATATACAATACAATATAATTCTAATAATGGAGAAAATGCACCTGAAAATCAAATAAAAAATGAGGGAGAAAATATAAAAATTTCAAGTGTAGTTCCAACTAAAGCAGGATATAAATTTAAAGAGTGGAATACAAACCAAGATGGAACAGGAACAGCATATCAACCAGGAGAAGATTATTCAAAAGATGAAAATGTGACATTATATGCACAATGGGAAAAAGAAAATGTATCTGTCGAAAGTGTAAGCTTAGATAAAACAGAAGCAACATTAAAAGAAGGAAAAAATTTACACTTGATAGCAACAATAAATCCTGATACAGCAACAAATTCAGAAGTTAGATGGGATAGTAGTAATACAGATGTAGCAACAGTAAAAGATGGACTTGTAGTTGCAAAAAGTAAAGGAACAGCAATAATTACAGTAACAACAGTTGACGGAGGAAAAACAGCAACAGCGACAATAACAGTAGAAAAAGAAATAACAGATAATCAAGGACCAACAATAGTATCTATAAAAGGAGAGAAAGATTCAGAAGGAAATTATAAAGTAATAATAAAAGCAACAGATGAATCTGGAATAGAAAAAGTATTAGTAAATGGAGCAGAAATAACTACAAAAGATAGTAGTGGAAAATTCTATTTCATACCAACAAAAAATGGAACGTATAAAATAGAGGTATATGATAAAGTAGGAAACAAGAAAGAACAAGAATATACAGAAGAACATATTATAGAAAAAGTAGAAGCAACAGCTAATAAAGATTCAGACGGAAATAATATAGTTTATATAGTAACAATAACCAATAAAAAAGTAACATCGGTTAAAGTAAATGGAGCTGAAATAAAAGATATAGATTCAGAAGGAAGATATTATTTCAAGCCAACACAAAATGGAACATATAAAGTAGCTGTAGAATATGAAGATGGAACAACAGAAGAGTCAGAGTATACAGAAGAAAGAATTACAAACAATAATAATGGAGACAACAATAGTAGTAATTCTAACAATAATGGAAATAACGGTGGAAACAATACTACAAACAATGTTAATAATGGAAATAGCAGTACAAATAATAGCAGTAATGGAAATAGTAATAGTGGAACAAACACAAGTAATAGTAATACTGCACTAACCTCTGGAAACACGATAGGAACGTCAACAGCTTTAACAAACTTGCCAAAAACTGGTACAACAATGGGAGTGTTATTTGCAACAATAGCAAGTGGAATAACTGCAGGATATGCTTGGTTTAAACATAAAAATGAAATTTAGAAATATAATTTAATATAACAAGGGCAACCAAAAAATGGTTGCCTTTTTATAATTATTAAGACAAAGAAGAAAATGAGAGAAAAACAGAAAGAAAACGAGAGAAACGAAAAAATATTAAAACAAAATTGAATATATAAGCAAATATATAAATTGAATAAAAAATAATATTAATATAAAATACCAAAAAACGAAAGAGAGGGTGTATTAAAATTATTAGTTCAATAAAAAAACTTCTAATACATTTTAGAAACTCGGTAAAATTAATATCAATTATTTTCCTTGCGGGAATAATAATTACAGGAATTGTAACATACATATATCATCCGATATATAGTGTATATTTAAATGGAGAACTTATAGGGTATAGCAATAGTAAAGCAAAATTGCAAACAAAGATAAATAATTATATGGATAATGGAGACGGAGAAAACTCAGAATTTGTTGATATAGAACAATTACCACAATATAAACTATGCTTATTAAAAAGAGGGATAACAACAAACGATGATGAAATATTTGCAAAAGTAGCAGCATCTGGAACAAACTATTATACATACTATGCAATAGTTGAAAATGGAGAAGAAAAAGCTTATATCTCTAAACTAGAAGATGCACAAAATGTACTAAATCAATTAGTAGAAAAAAATAGTGAAAATAAAGATTCAATATCAATAGAACAAAAATATGAAACAAAATTGAGAGACTTTGTTTCTACGGAACAAGCAGTTGCAAGCTTATATAAAGAAAAAGTTAAAAAAACAACTGAGGTAGCAGCAAAAACAAATACATCAGTTACAACAAGAAGTAGCGAAAAAATAAGTACATCAACTAAAATATCAAATGCTGCGCCAAATCTTGGAGTAAATTTAGCACAACCAGTATCTGGAAAATTAACCTCTAGATATGGAGAAAAAAGTAGCATACGTTCAAGTGCACATACTGGACTAGATATAGCAAATTCAACAGGAACACCAATAAAAGCAGCAGCCTCAGGAACAGTAGTATTTGCAGGAACAAAAGGTTCATATGGAAGAATGGTAATAATATCACATGGAAACGGTGTACAAACATACTATGGACACTGTAGTAGTTTAGATGTTAGCGTTGGACAAACAGTATCACAAGGACAAGTAATAGCAAAAATGGGATCAACAGGAAATTCAACAGGATCACACTTACACTTAGAAATAAGGGTTAACGGTTCAAGTGTAAACCCACAAAAATATTTATATTAAAAAAACGACCACTGGTCGTTTTTTTGTTATAAAGTTTTAACTAAAATATTTTAAACACAATTTAATAGCATTATTCTTAAAAATTAATTTACCATACTCACTTAATTCATAACTTAATATATGAGAATTATATGAATATGTTCCAAACTCTGCAAGATAATTAATTAAAGATTTTGTATAAACATAATTTGTGTTTGAATTTTCAATTAATAAATAATATGTATTTTTAAAGAAATGTAAAGTAATCTCCTTAGAAATTTTATTAAGGTTCTTAACTATATTTTTATCTAAAGAGTTACAAAATAAGCAAAAATCATCAAAAGAATTAAAAGAATATATTATTTTATTATTTAAGGAATTTACAGACTTTCTTTTAGTTTTAAAGGTTCTCTTTTTTTGAGAAGCATGTAATTCATCTGGAAGTGAACGAGTTACAGTTACAACAAATTCACCTGTAGAAGTAACAAGCGCTTCAATCATAATTTTATAGTTCTTTGTAACAAAACCGACTTCTCGTTCAGCTTTATCTAACATATCTAAAAATAATTTTTGAGTATTATCGGAATTTGCCATAAAAGACTGGTAATCTATATCATTATCTGTTAAATCTCGAATATTTAAAGTTATTCTTAGTTTATTTTCACTTAGTTTTTCAAATTTCATTTTGCATCAAACCTCCTAAAACTCTTATAAACATTATACATTAAAAAAACAAAATAATAAACATATAATTTATGGTAATTTATATATAATATGTAAGAGTAAAAAAATGTGTAAAAGAAATATAACACAATAAAAATAAAAAATAAATATAATTTTATAAATAATTGAAAAATTCCTTGAAAAAAACTACTATAGCATATATAATATTGAAAGCAAAAAAACACAAAAAACATATTTCCGTAAGGAAAAGAGGAGGAAAAATATGGCAACCAAAGATAAAAGTATATGGATACTAATATTATTTATATTTGCAGGATTAGTTTTAGGAGGATTAATAGGAGAACTTACTAAAAATATAAATGGACTATGGTGGTTAGGATATGGACAAGAATTTGGACTTCAAAATCCATTTGTATTAAATTTAAGTGTATTAACAGTTACATTTGCATTAATGATAAAAATAAACATAGCAAGTATAATAGGAATGTTTCTTGCAATATTTATATATAAAAAAGTAATGTAAAATATAAGGGGGTAAATAGGGAGCGGAAAGGACCTTATATGAAAATAAAAGAATTACCAACATCTGAAAGACCGTACGAAAAATTAGAAATGTATGGAGAAACTTATTTATCCAATGCAGAACTATTAGCAATAATAATAAAAACGGGTACAAAAGAAAGTACATCTGTAGAATTAGCACAAAAAATATTAAACTTAGAAAAAAATAAAAATGAAAGTTCACTAAGATTTTTGCAAGAACTTTCAATAGAAGAATTTACAAAAATTAAAGGAATAGGAAAAATAAAAGCAATTCAACTAAAAGCTGTTTGCGAACTTGCTAAAAGAATGAGTAGACCGATTGAAAAAATAAATGTAAAAATAACTAATTCGGATGATGTTGCAAATTTATTAATGGAAGAAATGAAATACGAAAAAAGAGAGATTGCAAAAATATTAATACTAAATAATAAAAACGAAACAATAAAAATAAAAAACATATCATACGGGGGTGCAAATTATGCACTTATAGAGCCAAAAGAAGTATTAGTAGATGCAATAAAAATGGGAGCACCAAAAATATTACTGGTGCATAATCATCCGTCTGGAGATCCAACACCAAGTCAAAACGATTTTAAAGCTACAGAGAAAATATATAATTCTGCAGAAATGTTTGGAATACAGCTACTAGATCATGTAGTAATAGGAGATGGAAAATATACAAGTATTTTTTCAGAAATGCTAAAAAATAGAAGAAAGGAAGATAAAAATGTTTAAATTTTTTAACTTGACATCAAAAGATATTGGAATAGATTTGGGAACAGCAAATATCTTAGTAACAGTAAAAGGAAAGGGAATAGTTTTAAATGAACCATCTGTTGTAGCTATAGATAGAGCTACAGGAGGAATACTTGCAACAGGAAACGAAGCAAAAGAAATGCTTGGAAGAACACCAGATGGAATAAAAGCCGTTAGACCTATGAAAGATGGAGTAATAGCAGATTTTACAGCTACAGAATTATTGCTAAAAAACCTATTAAAAAAAGTAAATGAAAAATACAACTCAGGAAGACCAAGAGTAGTAGTAGGAGTTCCATCCGGAATAACGGAAGTAGAAGAAAGAGCTGTTGAAGAAGCAGTAATGCAAGCTGGAGCAAAAGAAGTATATTTAATAGAAGAACCAATGGCAGCAGCAATAGGTGCAAACCTAAATGTAGAAGAACCATGTGGAAACATAATAGTAGATATAGGCGGAGGAACAACAGAAGTAGCAGTAATATCCTTAGGAGGAATAGTAGTAAGCAATTCACTAAGAGTTGCAGGAGACGAACTAGACGACGATATAGTTAACTATGTAAAAAGAGAATACAACCTAGCAATAGGAGAAACAACAGCAGAACAAATAAAAAAACAAATAGGTTGTGCAATACCACTAATAACAGTAGAAGAAATGGAAGTTAAAGGAAGAGATCTAAATACAGGACTTCCAAAAAATATTACAATAAATTCTACACAAGTTGAAGAGGCAATAAAATATTCAATAAACGACATAGTAGAAATAGTAAAAAATACTTTAGAAAAAACACCACCAGAATTAGCATCAGATATAGCAGAAAAGGGAATTGTACTTGCAGGTGGAGGAGCATTAATAAAGAACTTAGACAAGTTATTAAGTGAAAAAACAGATATGCCTGTATATATTGCCGAAGATCCACTAGATTCAGTTGTTAGAGGAACAGGAAAAACCTTAGAAAACTTAGAAAATTTAAAAAGAGTATTAATAAACTCAAGAAAAAGAATATAAAAAAGAAGGAAGGTAAAAAATGCAAAGAAATAATAAAACCAGTGTATTTGGAATAATAATAACAATTGTTATATTAATAATTTTAGTATTTGTTTCAAATATAAAAATAGAGAAATTTTCATACATAGGAAATGCTGTAAGCTCATTAGTAGTGCCAATACAAAATGGACTAACATACTTAAAAAACAAAATGTCAGGAAATGATGCATTTTTTACAAACATAAGTAATTTAAAACAAGAAAATGAAGAGCTAAAGAAGAAAAATAGTGAACTAGATGAATCATTAAGAGAACTAGAAATGATAAAAGCAGAAAACGAAACATTAAAAGAAGAACTAAATTTATCTGAAAAGTATACAGAATATCAAACAAAACCAGCATATGTTATAGATAAAGACATAAGCAACTATAGTAGCGATATAGTAATAAATATAGGTTCAGAAGATGGAGTACAAGTTAATATGACAGTAATATCAGATAAAGGACTTGTAGGACATGTAATATCTGTTAACAAAAATTCATCAAAAGTTCAAACAATAGTAGATCCAGCAAGCTCTGTAAGTTGCACACTAACAAGTTCAAAAGATAGCATAATAGCAAAAGGAACACTAGATGAAACCAACGGACTAAAAGCAACATATATACCAACAGATGCTAACTTAGTAGAAAACGACAGTATAGAAACCTCAGGACTTGGAGGAATATATCCAAAAGGAATATATGTAGGAACTATAAAAAAAGTTGTAAATACAAACAACATAACAGATAGATATGCAATTGTAGAAAGTGCAGTAGATTTCAAAAAATTAGATACAGTACTAGTAGTAATGCAATAAAAGAATTTGTTATAGATATAAAATAATACACCAAAAATAAAAAATCCCTATAAATAAAAGAAAAGGAGCGTGAAACTAAAAATGAAAAAGGCTTTATTAGGAATAGTTGCATTTTTAGCATTTATTTTAATATACATATTGCAAACTAACTTTTTTACCTGGTTTACAATTGCAGGAGTAAAACCTAATTTAGTAGTAATGCTAGTATTATTTATAGGGCTATTTGCAGGTAGGATATATGGACTAACATTTGGAGTAATATTTGGATTATTAATAGATATTTTTATAAGTAAAAAAATAGGACTATCTGCAATAATGTATGGAGCAATTGGAATTTTTGGAGGAATACTAGACAGAAATTTTTCAAAAGATAGCAAGGTAACAATAGTAGGAATGGTAATAATATCAACGTTTTTATTTGAATTTGCCTCATATATAACAAATGCAATGATTTTCTCATACACATGGGAAATGCTAACATTTATTGTAAAATTAATAATAGAAATAATATATAACTCAATACTAACAATTATATTATATCCAACAATTCAAAAAGTAGGATTTAGTGTGCAAGATATGTTTAAAGAAAATAAAATACTAACAAGATATTATTAAAAATAAAAAAAAGAAGGAAGTGAAGATTTGAAAGGAAAACCAAATATAAAATTAAGATTTAACTCATTAACAACAATAATTTATATTTTAGGAATAATATTACTACTTCAACTTTTTAATCTTCAAATAATACATGGAGAAGAATATAGAGAACAATCAAACACGAGACTTACAAGAGAAAGTACAGATGTAGCAGCAAGAGGCTCTATACTAGATAGAAACGGAAATGAAATAGTAGGAAATGGAATGGGATTTAGCTTAGAATTATACAAAAGTAAGAACGACAATCAAACGCTAAATACAACTATATTAACTATGATAGAAGTATTAGAAAAAAATGGAGATAGCTATAAAGATTCATTTCCAATAAGGTTAGATGAAGATGGAAATCTATATTTCGACTTTGATACAGATGAAAAAGCCATAAATTGGAAGAAAAAAATGAAATTGAATGAATCATATACACCAGAGCAATGTATGCAAGCATTAAAAGAAAAATACGAAATACAATACGAAGATATAAATCAAATAAGAAAAATACTAGCAATAAGATATCAAATACTACAAGATGGATATAGTACAACAAAATCTATAACAATAGCAAATAGCATAAGTAGAGAAAGTGCATTAGAATTTAATGAAAGAAGCGAAAGTTTTCCAGGAATAAGTGTTTCAGTAGAACCAACAAGACAATACTCATCTGGTAATTTAGCTTCACATGTTGTAGGAACAATAGGGAAAATCTCAGAAGTAAAAGAAGGCTACAATACAAACGATTACATAGGAAAAACAGGAATAGAATATCTATTCGAAAAATATTTAAAAGGACAAGACGGAACAAAACAAATAGATATGTCTGTAGATGGAACAAACACAGAAGAATATGTTACACAAGAGGCTGTAGAAGGAAGCAATGTAGTATTAACAATAGATGCAAATTTACAAAAAGTTACAGAGGAAGCATTAGCAAATAACATAAAGAAAATAAATAGTGGGGGATTTGGAAAGAAATATTCAACCAACTCTGGTGCAGCAATAGTAATGAACGTAAAAACAGGAGAAGTACTTTCAATGGCAAGTTACCCAGATTTTAACCCTCAAGACTTTGTAGGCGGAATAAGTGCAGAAAACTGGGAAAAATACAATACAGAAGATACACCACAAGTAAACAAAACAATGCAAACAGCATATGCACCAGGATCAATATTTAAAATGGTTACAGCAATAGCGGGACTAGAATCTGGAGCAATTTCAACAAAAGAAACAATAAACGATACAGGAGTGTATCCAAAATATACAAATCCAAAATGTTGGATATACACAGACTATCATAGGGGTCATGGAAGATTAAACGTTTCAGGAGCAATACAACATTCATGTAACTATTTCTTCTACGAAACAGCAGATAGAATGGGAATTGATACTTTAGCAAAATATGCGAAATATTTTGGGCTAGGAACAAAAACAGGAATAGAATTGCCAAACGAAACGTCAGGAACCTTAGCATCAAAAGAAACCAAAGAAAACCTATACCACGAAAAATGGTATGCAGGAGAAACGTTATCAGCTGCTATAGGTCAAAGTTATAATTCATTTTCACTAGTGCAAATAGCCAAGTATATAAGTATGTTAGCAAATGGTGGAAATAAAATACAACCAACAATTGTAGAAAAAATAATAAACTCAGACGGAACAGAAGTGCCAAAAGAAGAAATACAAAATCTAATAAACGAAAAGGCAGGAATAAAACAAGAAGACCAAGAAGAAATATCAATATCACAAGAAAATTTAAAAGCAGTATTACAAGGAATGGAATCAGTTACAGACGACCAAGGAGGAACAGCATATAGCATATTCAAAAACTTTGCAATAAGCGTTGGAGGAAAAACAGGTTCAGCTGAAACATCAACCGGAAAAGTAAATGCGTGGTTCGTTGGATTTGCACCATTTGAAGACCCACAAATAGCAGTTGTAGTATTGGTAGAAAACGGAGGACATGGATATTACACTGCGGAAGCAGTTAAAGAAATAATAGAGCAATACTTTGGAATGAATATAGAACAAGTACAAGAAGACGTAAGCTCAATTCCATATACAGAAAGCTTTAGATAGAAAGGATGTAGAAAATGGCACAAGTAGTAGAAATAAGACTAAGAAAAGACGAATTAATAATAACACTAAACGAAAAATGTGAATACAAAGAAATACAAAAGGCACTTAAGAAAAAAATTCCAGAGCTAAAAAAACTATACAAAGAAGATAAAACTCCAATATTTGTAACAGGAAAAGTACTAAAAAACAAAGAAATAGAAGAAATAAAAAATATAATAAAAAGCGAAATAAATGTAGAAATAGAATTCGACAGTCCAAAAGTGCTAGGACTATATGGTATAAAAAAAGCATATAACCAAGATATTGGAGCATCTACTACAATATACCATAAAGGCTCAATAAGATCGGGACAAAAAATAGAAAACGAAGGAAGCATAGTAATAATAGGAGACCTAAACTCAGGAGCAGAAGTAATAGCTGGAGAAAACATAATAATACTAGGAAGACTAATGGGACTAGCACATGCTGGAGCAAAAGGAAACAAAAAAGCAATAATAGCAGCAGAAAAAATAGAAACACCACAACTTAGAATATCAAACATAGTAAAAAGTATACGAAAAGAAGACGACGAATACAGTGTAAAATACACATTTGCATCTGTAAAAGGAGACAAAATAGAATTAGAATAACCAAAAAGCAGGAGAAAAATAATCTCCTGCTTTTTGGTTATTCTAGAAAATTATTTTCAACCTGTCCCAAAAAGAACAAAAATTGTAACTTTGGGACAGACCCAAAAAGAACAAAAAGTGTAACTTTGGGACTGTCCCACAGCCGACATTTTAAGAGATTAGTAGAAGAATTAAGGCTAAATATAGCATTTCGTCGTGTACTTCTTCTTTGTATAAGAAGTAGAGTAAGCAGAGTATTAAGATGTCGTCAAAGTATAGTTTTATTCCGAATATTTCAAAGTATTCTCTTTCTTCTTTATTTCTATCGGTATTGTCTTCTTTTGATGTTTTTTTATCTTCTTGCTGGCTTGTATAGGGTAAGTTTTCTGTTTGTCCGAGTTGGCATGGGTGTAGTTTTTGTTGAAGTGTTTCCATAATTTTGGCTATAAATATGGTTAAAAGGAACATTTCCAAATTTATTTAAATATGTAGGTCTAATGCCTTTAGAAAATGGACCGAAATTATTTTGAAGGGCTATTGAAATCACCACCATTTTCTTTGAAAAGTTCAAAAATGCTGCTCATATTAAGTAATTGTACGTATTGGTCTAATTTTTGTTTTCTACTATCTTTTAAATATGGTTTTAAAGACATTAAAAGTTTTGCTCTTGGATCATTTTTCTTACTATTCATAGCCTCCATGATAGATTTCATTTTCATAATAGTATTAAAATCTATATTGAAACCATTATCCTCTGAGGAATCTTCAAAATTAGAGGTATTAGCAGAATTGTTGTTAGAAGAATTATTATTAGAACTATTAGAAGAAGCATTATTAATTAAATCCTTTAAATTATTATCAGAATCTGAACCAAGCATACTATTTATTTTAGCCATTAAATCGGAAATATCATCATTCATACAAACACCCCTTTACATTAATTTATATTGTAGTGGTCGACGTCCTTAGGGCGACCCGCGTGGTAAAACATTTTTTGTCTTACAGGAAATTTCTTATTTAGATGTAGGGGCGGACGCCTTAACTCCGTCCCAAAAATTACTTATTTAAATTCTTTTTTAACTCATTTATAATTTCATCTCTATTTTCAGACTTCATAATTTCATTAGCCTTTTGAATACTATACTGCAAATCTTTTTTGTTCATTTTAGAAAGCATACCCATAAGCTGATTCATATCTAAGTTATTAGAATTATTCATAATACAAACCTCCAAACAATCTATATTACATTTTATGCAATATACAAAAAATAATAACTATAACATTATATGAAAAAAACTTAAAAAGGTGAATGAAAAGCAAAACAAAAAATATAAAAAAAACTACGGAAATAAAAGAAAACTGTAAATAGAATGTAAAAAAACAAAATGTAAAAAGGTAATAACACAAAAATGTAATAAAAAAGTAATAAAATGCCGAAAAATAGCTTCCGTAAAGAGTTTTAACTTTTTCCAAAAACTGCATATTGAAAGAAAAATTCAAACCATTTATACTTAATTATATATAAGTGGAAATAGATTTAGGAGGAGAAAAATGGTAAAACAACTACTAAATAATTTTATTGTGATTTTAATAATATTTCTATTAACATCAGGAAATTTAATGCTAATAGGAACAGAAACATATGCAGCATTTGAAAACCTAGAAGAACAAAAGAAAGAATCAAGTGATAAAAATGTAAGCTTCGATTCATACTTTGTTGTGGGAGAAAGTGAAATACATAGTGTAACACTAGATGCTAAAAACGAAGCATATATAAATTTCGAAATAAACATTCAAAATGGATACTTAAAAGAAAGTGCCATAGAATTAAACAATGCAAATTTTGAAATAGAAAGTATAGAGCAACAAAATGTAGAAGGAATAGTAAAAAATTCAACAGCAAATAAAATAGAATTAAACCAAATAAATAGCAACAGCAAAGTAATAATAACAGCAAAAATAAAAATGCACCGCGAAGAATATGTAGAGGCAAATTACTGTTCAAAAGAAACAGCAATAGCATTTACAAGTAACTACACAAACATAAAAGGTGTAACAAAACAAATAAATGCAGGAATAAATGTTGCAATAACATGGGCTGCAGAAATAAGTTCAAATATAGAAACAAATGTAACAAAATATATGCAATATGGAGACAAAACAATAATAGAAACAAATGTAATATCAACACTAAACGAAAATGTTTTACCAATAAAAAATACAAACATAAAAATAACAGCACCAAAAATACAAGAAAACTTACCAGAAGAAGTTAGAATACATGCAAATTCTACAATAGGAACAAATGGAAAAGCTAAAGAAAGCTTTTCACAGGAGAACTGGAATTATAATAAAGAAACAGGAGAAATAACAATAAACGTAGAAAATCAAGCAAACGAAGAAGGAAAAGTAGCTTGGAAGGCAGGAAATGATGAATATATAGTAACATACATATATTCTAATATAGAACAAATAAATCAAATAGAATTAAATGCACAAAGTTCAATAACAACATACACAGAAAATACGGTAGAAAACAAAGTAAATAATGTTCAAGCAGTAGCAATAGGAGGAAACTATATAGACTACAACATTACAGCAACAGAAAAAACAAATAAAGGATATATATATGCAAATTCTGTATACGAAACACCATATACAGAAACAATATCTGCAAATATATCATACAAGGACCCAACACAAGGACTAATATTTACAAAAGATAACGAAGCATACAATTTAGAAAATAACAAAAAACTACAAGCAAACACATACTACAAAAACACAATAATAAACAAAGCAAACTTTGAAAAAATATTAGGACAAGAAGGAAAAATAAACATATATAATGGAGAAAATTTAATAACAACAATAGATAATAATGCACAAGCAGACGAAAACGGAAACATAATATATAACTACCAAGAAAACTACAATAATATAAGAATAGAAACAACAAAACCAGTAGAAGAAGGAACAATAACAATAACCAACAACAAAACACTAACAGCAACAAATACTTATAGTTATGAAACACAAAAACAAATAAGAAATATAGAAGCAACACTTATAGGAACAAGTGCAAACGAAGAGGCACAAACAAAAACTGCAATAACAAACTTAGAAGAAACAACAAGTAAAGCACAAGTAACAATAAGTAAAACAGACTTATCTACAGTAGTAACAAACGAAAATGTAGAATTAAGAGCAATACTAAAAACAGAAGATATAACAGACGACTTATATCAAAACCCAACAATAAGAATAGAAATGCCAGAAGATATAGAAAAAATAAATATAAAATCTGTAAACGTATTATTTAACGACGAATTAAAAGTAGCAACCATAAACATAGAAAATGGAAGAATAATAAACTTAAGTCTAGAAGGAAACCAAACACAATATGTAACAAACAATAACCAAGGAATAACAATAATAATAAATACAGATATAACAGTAAACAAAACAGCAACAACAAAAGAAACACAAGTAACTATGAACTATAGTAACCAAAAAGCAATAAACTTAGAAAACGGAGGAACAACAGTAGCACCAGTAAATATAGTGGCACCAGTAGGGCTAATTGCATTAAATACTGTAACAAATGAAACAACAGGAGAAACAGCAACATCATTAGGAAGTGAAAAAGAAGAAATAAAACTAGAAAGAAACACAAAATCAGCAACAGCAAAATACACACAAACAGTAATAAACAACGAAAACGAAACAATAAATGGAATGAAAATACTAGGAAGAATAGGAACTCAAGGAGATAACCTAGGATCAACAATAAATGCAAAACTAACAACAGAAATAGGAAATGCACAAAATGTGGATAGCACTGTATACTATAGCGAAAAAGCAGATGCAAATAGTGATATAGAAAATAGCGAAAACGAATGGAAAACAGAAGCAACACAAGATTCAAAATCATATTTAATAGTAGTAAATAAAGAAATAGCACAAGGAGAAGAGCTAAACTTTGGATACGAAGCAGAAGTACCAGAAAACCTAGAATATGGAGAAAGCTTAGTATCTACATACAAAGTAGAATACAATACACAAGCACAAGATTTAAACAAAGAAGCAACACCAGTAACTCTAGCAACAGGAAATGGGCCGGTGCTAGAGGCAACATTAGAAGATGACACAGTAGAAGGAAATGTAAATATAGGACAAGTAGTAAAATATACAGTAAATGTAACAAACAAAGGAACAGCAGATGCAGAAAATGTAAAAATAAATGTTCCTGTACCAGAGGGAATGGTGTATGCAATTCAAAATGAAGATATATATGATGTAGAAAACCCATATATACTAAAAGAAGATGTAAAAAATATAGAAATAGAAGTAGGCAAAATAGAAAAGGAAAAAAGTACTAAAACAGAATTTTTACTATATGCAAAAGATGAAAATAATAGTAGCATAAGGGCTAAGATAAGTTCATCAAATTTTGCAGAAATAGAAAGTAATGAGAAAAATGTAAATGTAAAAAAATCTGTATTAAGTATGTTATTAACCACTAGTAAAAAAGATACTTTTGAAAATGATTATAACGGTTTTGTATTAACATTTGAAACGCAAGAAAAAGTAAGTAATGTAAAAGCAAAAATGAATATCCCAACAGGAATAGAATTTGTTTCAGCTTCTGCATATGACTATGTAGAAGATAAAGACTTACAAAATGTAGTTACATATAATGAAAAAGATAGAAATATAGAAATAAATATAGATAAGATAGAAAATAATTCTATTATAGTAGATATAACTGTTAAAATAACAGGAACACAGGAATATGCAATAAGTGCAAAGGGAAGTTGTACAGAGGATAATAATATATCTTCAAATGTAATAAAAATTAATGGGCATAAATTGGAAGCAAATGTAGAAACAATATCATCTGTTTCAAGTGGAAGTTATGTAAAAGTAGGAGAAAAGATAGAGTATTCTATAACAATAGAAAATAATTCAAGTGCAAAAATTGAATCATTAAATACAAAAATTCAATTACCAAATCAAATTGTATACAACAAAGTTTATATAAATGAAAATGAATTATCAGAAAATGATTATTCATTTAATATAAATAATAATACTATTTCTGTTAATAAGGACATTAATTTGGGAGAAAGTTTAAATATAAAATTAGAGACTACAGTCTCTAATGAACTAAGTTTAACAGAGGATAAAAACGTAGAAACAAATATAAGTATAGATGATCTAGGATATAATAAAAAATTCAATTATACAATAGAAAAAAATGAAAAAGAGGAAAACCAAGAGCCAGACCCAGATATAGATGAGGACGATGATAATTCAAATCCAAATAATCCAAGTAATGGGGGAAATTCGAATAATTCTGATAATTCTTCAGAAAATAAAAACTATAAAATAACAGGAACAGCATGGCTAGATGCAGATAAAAGTGGAAGTTTAGATGATAGCGAAACAAAATTACAGGGAATAACTGTAAAAGCAATAGATGAAAGTGGTAATATAAAAGCAACAACAACAACTAAAGAAAATGGAACATATACATTAGAAGGACTAACAAAAGGCAAATATATAGTTATATTTGAATACGATACATCTAAATATATGTTAACAACATATCAAAAAGAAGGTATTGCAGAGTCTGTAAATTCAAATGTTATAAAAGGTACATACAGTGGTAAAACAGTAGCAACAACTAATACTATAGAAATTTCAGATAGAAGCATAGCAAACATAAATATAGGATTAATAGAAGGAAATAATTTCGACTTGAGCTTAAACAAAAAAGTAAAACAAATATCAATGGCGAACACTAAAAAAACAAAAACAACAAACTATAATACACAACTTGCAAAAATAGACTTAGATTATAAATACATAAATAACACAAAAGTAGCTATAGAATATGAAATAACAGTAACAAATGAAGGAGACATACCAGGATATGCAAGTAACATAGTGGATTATTTGCCAGAAGGATTTGACTTTTCGACAGAATTAAATAAAGACTGGTATACATCAAACAAAAATATAGAAACTAGAGCATTAGCAGATACAATAATAAACCCGGGAGAAAGCCAAACAATAACATTAATATTAACAAAAAATATGAATGAAAATGGAAATGGTATATATTGCAACACTGCAGAAATAGCAGAAGACTACAACGAATATGGACAAGCAGATAGCGATTCAACTCCAGGAAACAATAAAGAAGGAGAAGATGATCAATCTTCTGCAAATGTAATACTAGGACTAAAAACAGGTGGACCAGTAACATATATAACATTAACATTAAGCATAATGGCTTTAATATGTGTAGTAGCATACGAAATAAATAAAAGGGTATTAAAATTTTAAGGAAAGGAGGGAATAAGTATGAAAGTAAATATTAGAAAAATAATATTTGGAATTATGTTGGTAAATATATTCTTAATATTATTTGCTAACATATCTAGGGCAGATTGGGCTCCTGATGAAATTGTTTTTGACCCATCTAAGGGAGAGTTTGAAGCTCCATTTACAAAAGCTTTTACAGATGGAAAAATAACATTTTGTAGAGCACATGGTAAGAGCTTAAGTAGTGATTGGGGAAAAATTACATATAAAGCATTGTATGAAAAAGAAGATGATGAAGATGATGCTGGAAGTAGAAAAATAGTAATTGGCTCAAGACTTGCATATGCATTTGAACAAACGGGTGGAGATGATACTGAAAAGCAGAACATAATATGGCATTTAAATAAAGCTAACAGAAATAGTATTAATAATCAGTATGGAATAAACTTTAGAGTATTAAATACTGGAACAGAAAGTGTAGGTATGCCTGACGCTCTACGTAAGGCAATAAGACAATTTGATCCACCTAGTAGTCCATATGTAAGCATAGATGTTAGCAAAGCAAAAGCAAAAGTTGAAAAAATAGGTAGCAATAAATATTATAAAATTTCAAAAATTGATACAGATTTTGGCGGATTAGGAAATGAGGGCAAAGTTGAAATTTTTGCAATTAATTCATCTAATGAAGAATATGATATTTATGATGATTCTCGGAAATAAACTTGGAAAATCGAAGAAGATAACAACTGGTGGAGATCATCATATATATATAAAATATGATGATGTAGGGGAAGAGACAGAAGTAAAAATTAAAATCAAAGGAACATATTATAAATATAGCGGAGAAATAGCTAAATACAAGTATGTAAAAACAAGTGCAGAAGACCCAGACAAAGGTGTTCAAACAATGTTAAGGTTGAAGACTGATAGGAATACAGATAGCAAATCTGATAGTGGAAAAGTTAAACTTGCTCAACCTCGTCTAGTTACAACAAAATACATAAAGAAAATAACATCAGCAAATGGAAAGGAATTATATAATATACCAGATTCTTGGAATTCAAACGATTGGGATGCAGAAAATTTAAAACCAATTGTGAAAGTAAATACAAACAAAGGTGTAACAGAAAGTGGAAGATATGAATTAACAAAACAAAATGCTAGAAACTTTAACATTACTGCAGGAGATGTTATTACATATAATATTAGAGTATATAATGTTGGTAATGATGATGCAGATTTAACAGATGAAAGTTTGGAATCTGTTAATAAGAACGGTGATAATATAATTTATAAAAATGGATATGTATATGATTATCCAGAAGATCATTTAGATTTTGTAAATGAGAATATAAATGACAACAAATATTGGGAATGGGATAGCAGCGAAGGCGCTTATAAAGCAAAAGCTACAAATTTAAAAGTTAAAAAGTCTAGACCAAGTGATACAATAGAATCATACGAAAAAGCAAGCGATGATATTAATAGATGGTCAGGTGTAATGCAGATAGATTTCAAGGTAACAGGAGATGAACAAGCTAGTTTCAAAATAAAAAATAATGGTTTAACTGCCCAAAGAGAAGATGCAACAGTAAAATTTTTGAAATCTGTTACAACCAAAGATAAAGATGGAAATGATGTAGAAACAGTATTTGATAAGGAACCTGAAGTTGAAGTTGATACTAGTAAAAAAGTTGGAGAAGATAATAGAATAATAATAAATGCAAATACCCCAGATGTAACAGTTATGGATGGAGATACTTTAACATATTGTATGAGATATTATTCAACAGCACTAAACAAAACAGAATTAAACTACAAGGCAATAGATAAATTTCGGCGTAGGGCTAGAATTTGAATCTGCACAAACGCAAGATGGAAAAGCAATTAATGTAGAAATAAATGGCTCAAAAATAACAATAGGTTCATTAAATGAAATATTAGATGGAATACAGATAACTGGTGGAAGAGTAGGAAATATACCTTATTATGATGTTTATTTGAAATTTAAAGTAAAAACTGCTAAAGATAGTATACTTTCTCAAACAAATAATCAAATGAAATATGTACCATTAGTAAATAATAGTGCAAAAAATAATGAAATACCTACACCAGTAGGATATGAAATAAAAGGAAAAGTGTTTATAGACAATTTGGATGCAAGTGGAAAAGTAACAAAAGATAGAAATGCAATATACGATAATGCAGATAAACTTGTACAAGGAGTAAAAGTAGAACTATTAAATGAAGATGGTTCACCAATTCCAGGTGGATACTATGAAAATTCTGGAACAGGAGAAAAGTACCCTTCAGTGGTATATACAGATGAAAAAGGTGAATATAAATTTCCATATTTAAGAGTTGCGAAAATTACTATAAATAGCCCAGATGGTTCTATAAATGGAAATGTAAATGATTTGAATAAATATCGTGTACGATTTACATACAATGGTCAAGAATATGAAAATATACAATATGCAAAAGACAACAGTAATCAAGCTTCATATGCAACAGAACTTAATCAAAATTTTGGAGAATCTTTAAGCAGATATGAATTTAATAAAAAATTTTCAGAAATAGGAAAAGGCAGTAGTGAAGAATACAGTTTAATGGATGAAGATAATAAAGCTGTACAAGTAGAAGGATATACAAATACAAACCCATGTGCAATGAAAGAGTTTAGAATAGATTCATATTCTGGAAATGATAATAATAGAACAGTATCAGCAAATACAGAATATAAAGAATATTTAAACTTAGGACTTGTAAAAAGAGAATTTGACTTAAGACTAGAAAATAGATTAGATTCTATGGATGTGTCTATAAATGGTGTAAGTCAGCAGTTTACAAGCTTCAATGGAGGTGTTATAAAAGAAACAATAGAAGAAGCAGATTTGAATACCATAAACCAAGATGTATATTTCCAAGAGGCAGATTATAGTGCAATAGCCGCTGATGGAGATAGTCCAATAGGAAGCGATGCAAGTAAAGAGCTAAGTGTTTGGGTAAATTACACAATAAAAGTAACAAATGAATCAACAGATAATTTTATAGGAATATTAAAACAATTAGACTTCTACTGTGATGATAGATTTGATAAACTTGAAGCATATGATGGTGAAAAACAAATTATGAATATTAAAGATTTAAGTTCAAATCCAACTGGTGATTTTATTGGAGAAATACCAATAGCAATAAATAGCGGAAAAGAATTAAACAATTCAGATAATAGAACACAAGAAATAAAAATAAGATTACATTTAAGTAGAAAAACAATAAAAGATGTTATTGATGCAGACGAGAATAATGTATTTAAAACACTAGAAACAGTTGCAGAAATAGAAAGTTATAGTACAAAATATGGTGGAGACATATTTGGAAATGGACATGGTATAGGTAATCCAAATGCAGGAAAAATAGACGAAGACTCTAACGCAGGAAACTTCAATTTAGATAAGTATAAACAAGTAAGAAAAAGTACAGATGCAAGAGAAATACTAACAATGTTCAACAAAGAAGATGATTGCAGACGTTCTTTAGGAATAAAATTAGTTACTCCACCAGATCATAAACAAAGAAAATTAACAGGTATAGTATTTGAAGATGCAACAACTCATGATCCTACGAACAATACTAGACTTGGAGATGGAGAATACAATACAGAGATAAATAGTAAAGATCGTGGAATAGAAGGAGCAACAGTTCATTTTACAGATAATGGAAAAGTAGTTAAAGTATGGGATGCAACAAATAAGGTATGGAAAAATTCAGAAGATAGAAAAACTGATCAAGATGGAAAATATACGATAGAAGGATTTATACCAAGTAGAAGCTATCAAATTCAGTTCACATATGGAGATGGAAATACCAGTATATATAATGCACAAGACTACAAATCAACAATAGATAAAACAGGTCAAAATTATACACAAACCAAAGATGATGCCAATGGAAATTCTCCTGATGGACCAGAGAATTATTGGTACTCAATGAGTAAGGTGCAAAATAAATCTATAGCAAAAGATGATGATACAAAAATGAAGGATTCGCTAACATTAACAAATGAGACAGCATTAAAATTAGAAACAGCACAACAAATAGATAGTATAGATAGATATAAGAATACAGCAAGCACAGCAAAATTCTATGCACCAATAAGACAAAATGGAAATAAAGGAACAGATAATGAAACATATACTATAAATAACATGAACTTAGGACTAGCAGAAAGACCACGTTCAGAATTAACAATAAACAAAATAATAGACCACATAAACATAACAACATCAGATGGTAGAGTATTAATAGATGGAAGCAAAGGAACAGCAAATAGCACAACATGGTTCGATAGATACGTACAACCAATAATAGACGAAAACCTAATATATGGATCAACACTACAAGTAACCTTTAGATACTTTATAACAAACACAGGAGAGAAAGACTATGCATCAACAGGAGAAGTAACATATGACGAAAATGGAATAGAAATTCCTGAAAGTAGAAAATATTACGATTTAGGAACTAAAGGAGAAAGACAAGATGAAGTAACAAATAAACCAGACAAGATAATAGACTTTGCAGACAACGGAATAAAATACAATCCAGAAGGACTAGCCGACCCTGAATACGATTCAACTACACTAAACAGTAATTACTGGAAAGAAGCATCAGACACAGAAAAAAATATGTTAGATACGGACACGAAGAAATATTATGAAGAAGCAAGTGTAAAACTAACAACTCAAGATAATATTGACTTTAAAGCATTAACCCCAGGAGAAACATATGGAGAAAAAGATAATGAAAAACTATATCTAACACTATCAAAAGTACTAGCAACAAGAACAGATACAGTTGGAAACGAATTACAATACATAAATACAACAGAAATACTACAACAAACAAACAGTGTAGGAAGAAGAAGCTACCACACAACAACAGAACCAAATAAAGGACAGCATAGTAACAGTAACTACACAACAAAAGAAAAAATAGATAAAGGTAGAACTATAGGATATGAGGTAAACGATGCAACAGATAGAGGAAATGGACAAAACGTATTATTATCAGAAGTAGACAATAGATTAAAAAGTGGAGCTGTAAAGATAGATAAAGGAAATGAAAATACTAAAAATTATTTAGTACTAACAATTCCAGGCGACATAGGAAATCCAACAAAGCAAAGCGAAGCAGAAACAACACTATATTGGGAACCAGACGCAGACGAAGGAAGCATAGTAATAATACCACCATTCGGAAACCAAAAACTAATATGGACAATAATAGGAACACTAGCAACAATAACACTAGCTGGAGGAATCTACCTAATAAAGAAAAAAGTACTATAAAACCAAAATGTCGGTCAGGGGACAGACCCCCAGCCGACATTTTGTCGCATTAAGGGACAGACCCAAAGTTACAACTTTTGTCGCATTTGGGTCTGTCCCAAAGTTACATTTTTTGTCACTTCTGGGACAGGTTGAAAATAATTTTCAGGACAATTTTATATTGTATGAGAATGTAGTGGTCGACGTCCCTGTCGACCATTATGCCTTTTTATATTTTTTGTGGATGTAAGATGTTAGATGTTGGAAGTTGGAGATTATAGATTTATAAATATACACAAAAAACAGTTGTCAAGAAGATAAAAAATTTGTCTGCAAAAAAATTTAAAAATAATAGTAAATTTGGGATATTAGTGATATACTAAGAAAAAACTAAGGAGGTAATTTAATGAACGAAGCAGAAGAACTTAGAAAGAAACTTTTTAATATTAGAGAAGATGGTTGGGTAAAAGCTAGCCAAGAGGAGAAGGATAATATATTCAAATATGCAGATGAATATATTAATTTTTTGAACAAAGGAAAAACAGAAAGGGAAATTGTCGCAGAAAGTAAAGAAATTGCAGAGAAAAATGGTTTTAAAAACTTAGAAACAATGCAAGAATTAAAAGCAGGTGATAAAGTTTATTTTGTAAATAGAGAAAAAGCAATGTATTTAGCCATAATTGGTACAGAAAAATTAGAAAATGGTTTAAATGTTATAGGAGCGCATGCAGATTCTCCAAGATTAGATTTAAAACCAAATCCTTTATACGAAGATGGTGGACTAGCATATTTAAAAACACATTATTATGGTGGAATAAAAAAATATCAATGGACAACAATTCCACTTGCAATACATGGAGTTATTGTTAAACCAAACGGAGAAAAAACAACTATTTCAATAGGAGAAAGTGAAAGTGATCCAATATTTACAATAACAGATTTATTACCACATTTAGCA
Organism: uncultured Clostridium sp.; assembly: GCA_905200315.1. The sequence goes on along the minus strand of CAJKKA010000003.1, from coordinate 23,023 downwards.
CAAGAGCAAATGACTAAAAAATTAAACAATGCCATAGAAGGAGAGGCTTTAAACCTACTTATAGGAAGCATTCCATATGGAGATGAAGAAACTAAAGTAGCAGAAAAAGTAAAACTAAATATTTTAAATTTATTAAATATGAAATATGGAATAACAGAAGTAGATTTTATGAGTTCAGAATTAGAAATAGTACCAGCATTCAAAGCAAGAACAATGGGATTAGACCAAAGTATGGTAGCAGCATATGGTCAAGATGATAAAATATGTGTATTTGCATCTTTAACAGCTTTAATGAAGATAGAAAATCCTACAAAAACAGCAGTGTGTTTAATAGCAGATAAAGAAGAAATAGGAAGTATGGGAAACACAGGTATGGAATCTCAAATGTTTGACTATTTTGTATCAGAATTATTAAATAAAACAAACGAAAACAAACCAAATTTATTACAAAAAGTATATGCAAAATCTAAAATGTTATCTGCAGATGTAGATGCGGGATTTGACCCAATATATGCAAGTGTTTCTGAAAAAAATAATGCATCATATATAGGCCATGGAATATGTATGAATAAATACACAGGAGCAAGAGGAAAATCTGGAGCATCAGATGCAAATGCAGAATTTGTAGCAGAAGTAAGAAGAATATTTGAAGCCAACAATATAAAATATCAAATATCAGAATTAGGAAAAGTAGACCTAGGAGGAGGCGGAACAATAGCCTATATTCTAGCAGACAAAGGAATGGATGTAATAGACTGTGGAGTTCCAGTGTTATCTATGCATGCACCATACGAAGTAACAAGCAAATTTGATTTATACACAGCACACAGAGCATATGAGGCATTTTATAGAAATTAATATTAATAGAATTAAATAATGTAAAGGCGACCATTGGTCGCTTTTAATATTTGCATAAGATTAATGTAACAAGCAAATATATTAGTAATTGTTAAATATTTATATTTTATTTTTTAAAGTTAAATACCTGTTTGCAATTTGTGAATAATGTGGAATAATGTCACTTGAAATCCACAGAACATTTTTTCATAAGGGAAATTCATTAATTTTAAGGAGAAAATAAATAGTGGATAATGTGGAAAACTTTGTGGATAAATACTGGATAAAAATATAAGGAAAAATGTAGTTAAAACTATTGACAGATTATAAAATAAATGGTATTATATAAACTGCATTTGAGGTAGACATGGGTCAGTAGCTCAGTTGGATAGAGCACAGGCCTTCTAAGCCTGGGGTCGGGGGTTCGAACCCCTCCTGGCTCACCATAAATATTTGTAAAAAAAGGTACGAAGTTTGTCGTATCTTTTTTTGCTTTTTATAGAAAATTTCTAGTTTAAATGTAGGGGCGGAGGCCAATTTTTATTATATAATGTATTTAAATCAAAATCATTGACATATTTTTGCTTTTTCTATATCATATTTATAATATAAGTAGGAGATAGTAAATGAAAATAGTTTTTTGTGGTCCACCTCATTCAGGTAAAAGTGTATTTATTGCAAATTTAATAGATAAATTACCAACAGATGCATATACAATTATAAGAGCTTGTCCAGATGGAGAAGGAACTTGGAGTAATAATAAAAATCAACAAGAAACAAGTATAGTAAGAAAAAAGGGAAAATTTACTAAAGAATTTATAGAAAATGCTTGTAATGCAATTGATAATCAAACTAATAAGATTGTGCTAGTTGATGTTGGTGGTGTAATGTCTAAAGAAAATGAAAAAGTATTTAAACATTGCGATAGTTTTGTTGTACTTAGTAGCGATAAAGAGAAAAAAAGCGAATGGCTAAAATTTGGCGAAAAAAATGGATTGAATTGCATTGGGTGCATAGATTCTAGCTTAGAAGGAAATGAAGAGATATATTCTAGAGAACCATACTTTCAAGGAAAAATAACTGGGCTAGAAAGAGGGGAAATATTAGAGAATTCTTCTGTTATAAAAGCCTTAGCTTCAGATATTGTGGAAAAAAGTAAATATACAGAAAAAGAACCAAAAGAGGATAAAAAAATTTCTGGAGTATATATAGATGACACAGAACTAGGATTTGAATTAGGATATGGTAAAGAAATTGAAACAGAAAATGGAATAACAATAAAGAAAGTAAGATGGAATGAAAATGCAATTCCAAAAATACATAAGGCTATTCAAGAAAAAGTAAAAGAAAAAGATGATGTAAGAATAAATGGAGTAAGAGCAAATTTTGCCCTATGTACTATGGCAAAAACTGTCAAAGATAAGGGTGTTAAAAACATAAGTACTTATGATATACGTTCAAAACAATATATTCCAATAAAAGAGTTAAAAACAAAAAGAGGAATAAAACAAACAGAAGGTTTAGCTTTTAACATTATAGAAAATAAAAAAAATGCATTTATAGATATTGATATTAATAAAGAACAATATACTTTAGAAGATTATGAAAAATGTGAAATTCCGCAAATAAAGAAAACTAAAAATTTATACTTATCTGGAAGAATGCCGTTATGGTTATTAGCTTCTATTAGTAGTAGTTATAATGTAGAAAGTGTTTTTACTTTTCAACCAGGAAAAGGCTTTACTTGTATATCCTCAAATAAAGAAAAAGATTTAGGAAAAATTGTAGATGGTATTGATGGAATAGACATTAACAGATATTTTGAGGATAAGAGAGAAAATAATAAATTGCCACAGGAATATAAAAAACAAAATATATTATTAAAAATAATTGCTAATATTAAGCAAAAACAAAAGTATTTAGATAACAGTATAAAAGCAAATGTTCAAGAACAAGAAGAAAAATATGTAAATAATTTAAAAGAAAATGTAAAAGCAAAAGAAATAAAAAAAGAAGAAGTAGTAAAACAAACAATTATAGGAAATACAGAATCTGAATTATTTAAGTAAAATAGGAGAAAAAAATGAATACAGATTTAGAATTATATAAGGTGTTTTGTGAAGTAGTAAAACATAAAAATATTTCAAAAACCGCTGAAAATATGTATATTTCACAATCAGCAATTACACAGTCTATACAAAAACTTGAAAATATACTTGGAGGGAAAGTTTTTTATAGAAATAAAAATGGAGTAGAACTAACAGAAGAAGGGAAAAATTTATATGAATATATAAAAGATAGCATTGAAACTATGAACAATGCAGAAAATATATTTTCAAAGTATATTAATTTAGAAAAAGGTAAAATAAGAATAGGAGGAGGAAACTCTTTAGTTGCTTCCTTAATTATGGAACCTTTTATAGAATTTGTAAAAAGCTATCCAGATATAGAAATCTCAATAAGTAGTGGAATAACAGATAAGCTAATGCAAAAACTTGCAAATGGTGAATTAGATATTGTTGTTTTAAATTTGCCATATACTAACAAAAAATATTCTAATGTAGAAATTACTCCATTAAAAAAAGCTAGTTATTGTTTTTTTGCGAGTAAAAAGTATGCAAAAGAACATCCAATAAAGACGAGTAAAGATTTAGAGGAGGCAATATTAATATTACCAAAAGAATTATCAATAAAAAGAGAAATTTTAAATGAGTATTGCAAAAATGTAAATCTGCAGTTAAATTCAAAATATGAAGTTTCTAGTTCATCAATAATGAAAAATATTGTTCTAAATGATATTGGAATTGGATTTACAAATACTGAAAATATAAAAGAAATAGCTGATAAAATAACAATAATTAAAAAAATAGATAATATGTCTTCAGAATATGGAATTGCAACATTAAAAAAGAATATGTGTAATAAAGCAACTATTGAATTAACAGAAAAAATAAAACAATATTATAAGCAAAACTAATACCTTCTATTATAAATATTAATTTTACAGATAGGAATAAAAGCGTTATAATTAGTTTAGATAGTTTAAAGAAAGGATAAAAAATGGTTGAATCATATAAAAAGGTTTTAGAAATGGAATCTGTTACTTTATTAAAACTAGAACAAGATAAAAAAGCATTAAATTGTATAAGGAAAATTTTATATCAAAACAAAAAATATATAACAGAAAAATTAATTGAGTATCTAAAAAAAGAAACAGGAATTAATTATTTTAGATATATTGTTTCAGATATAAATAATAATGTTGCAGATATATTGGTAAAAGAAAATAGTGAAATTTTTAAAAACAATATAGAAGGCAAAGAATTTCTAGAATTTAATGTTGAAGAAATAATCGATAAAAGAATGTTTAATAACAACGATGAAATAATTATAACAGATTTAAATTTTGACGAAAATCTATTAAATTTAGGTTATTTATGTGATTCTTTAGATTATAATTTTTTATCTTATTCGAACCTAATAAAGGAAAAACTATCTATATTTATAAATTATGTTATAAATAAAAATATTTTAAAAAATAGGAGGTAACATAAATGGAAGAAAATCAAGAAGTTGTTACAATTAATACAAACAAATTAGCAGAAGAACTAGGAATAAAACCACAAAAAAGAACACTACCTAATGGAAGAGAGGTTGAACAAGTTGTATGGGACCAAGAAAACTTATTAAAAGCAGTAGAAAAAATTAAACATTTATCAGGAGAAGGAAAAACAGTAAGAATAGATGGACCAGCACCAGCATGGCTTGTTTCAGCGTTTACACATATTGTACACCCATGTTCAGTTAATGTATATGTACCACAAATAGGAAAAGACGTTCCAGTAGGAGCTTTAAAACATGGAAAGCAAAATCCAGATGGAGAAGTAAAATTTAATGTTACAGAAAAAGGAAATAGTGTATTAGTAGAATACGAAATGGACTTACCAGAAGGAATAACAACATACGATGAAAATAATTTATCAAAAGTAGTTGTACCAGAAGTAGCACAAGGAAAAGCAGTATATCTTTCAGGAAGAGGTCCAAACTATTTAACAGTATCTATAGCAGAATCATATGCACATACAAATAGTAGTGTATCTTTAAATCAACCTGGAACAGGATATACATGTTCAATTACTCATAGTAGAGAAAAGAAACTAGGAGATTTAACAAAAGACCCACTAGGAAAAGAAGAAATAAAAGAAGAATTAGAAGAAAACAAAAAAGGAAAAGAACAAGAAAGATAAAATAGCAAAAAGACACGGGGAAAACTCGTGTCTTTTAAATTTTTTTGTTGAACAAATATGTAAACTATGATATAATTGCGCAAGTTTTATAATAAAATAATAAATATAGAAATAGAATGAAGTAAAAACAATAGTAAGGAGAATTATTAATGCCCGATATTAAACAAGATGATTTTCAAGAGCCAATTTATGAACCAAAAGATTCAGAAGCTTATAAAATAATAGGAATTGTATTTATTATATTATTTATAATGGTATCTGCAATATTGCTTGCTATTGTTGTTTTTAATTCTAATAACGATAGAATAATTTCAGGTATATATATAAAAAATATTAATGTATCAGGACTAACTAAGCAAGAGGCTATTACGAAAGTAAATAAAAATCTTGAAGAATATATGGATGATAGTTTAGTACTTGTTCATAATGAATACAGAACAGAAATAAGTTTAGAACAATTAGAAGCAACTTTTGATGTGGAAGCTGCAGTTAATGCAGCATATAGTGTAGGAAAAACAGGAAATATATTTAAAGATGGTACACAAATATTAAACACAATGTTTTCAAATATAAATATAGATCCAATTTTAAATATAAATGAAGATGTTCTAAAAGAACGTATATCTGGAATAACTGCAGAATTACCAGATACAATAATTCAAAGTTCGTATTATATAGATGGAAATAATTTGATTGTAACCAAAGGAAGAAAAGGCTATGTTGTAAGCGAAAGTCAAATGTTTAATATATGTAAAAGTGAAATTCAAAAATTAAGCTTTATAGGTAAAGAAATTAATATTGAAGTAGAAGAACAACAACCAAAAGAAATAGACTTAAATAAAATACATGAAGAATTATATAAAGAACCAGTAAATGCATACTATACAACAGACCCATATACAGTACATCCTAGTGAAAATGGAGTTGACTTTAAAATTAGTATGGAAGAAGCAGAGGCAATGCTAGAGCAAGAACAAGAGGAATATGTAATTCCGCTAAAAGTAACAGTTCCAGAAGTTACAACAAAAATGATAGGAACAGAAGCTTTTCCAGATTTAATTTCAGAGTTTTCTACAAAATATAGTCAATCTCAAAAAGATAGAACAACTAACTTAAAATTAGCAGCAGAAAAAATAAATGGAACTGTTTTAATGCCAGGAGAAGTATTTTCTTACAATACAGTTGTAGGGAAAAGAACAATAGATGCAGGATACAAAGAAGCAAAAATATATGTAAATGGAGAAGTTGTAGATGGACTAGGCGGAGGAATATGTCAAGTATCTACTACACTTTATAATGCAATTTTATATGCAAACTTAGAAATAGTAGAAAGAAGAAACCACCAATTTGTGCCATCATATGCAGGAGCAGGATTAGATGCAACAGTTGTATATGGTTCAATAGATTTTCAATTTAAAAACACAAGAAGTTATCCAATAAAAATACAATGCTCAGTAGATAAAGGAATATGTAATTTCCAAATATATGGACTAAAAGAAGAAACAGAATATGAAGTTAATGTATGGGCAAATGTTATTAGCAAAACAAAAACGGCAATAAAATCTAAAGCATATAGACAATTAAAGTTAAATGGAGAAGTAGTAAGTACAGAGTTATTATCTTCAGATACATATAAAGTACATTAAGGGAGAAAAAGAAAATGTTTTTAATTGTAGGATTAGGAAATCCAGAAGAAAAATACGAAAAAACAAGACACAATATGGGATTTAACACAATAGATAAAATAGCAAAAAAATATAATATAGAATTTGATAAAAATAAATTTGAAGGAATATATGGAATAGGCTCAATATACGGCGAAAAAGTAATTTTATTAAAACCACAAACATATATGAATTTAAGTGGAAGAAGCTTAGCTCCAATGGCAAATTTTTATAAAGTAGATATACAAAATATTATAGTTATATATGACGATATGGATATTGAAGTTGGAGCCATTAAGCTTAGAAAAAAAGGCGGACCAGGCTCACACAATGGAATGAAATCTGTTGTAGAAGAATTAAACTCAACAGATTTCCCTCGCGTTAGAGTAGGAATAGGCAAACCAGAATTTAAGAACGATACAATAAATTATGTTATAGGAAAAATGCCAGAAGAAGAATTTGAAAAGTTGGACAAGTCAACCCAAATTGCAGCAGATGCAGTTGTAGAAATTGTTAAAAATGGCATCGATACAGCTATGAACAAATACAATTAAAATAGAAAGAGAAGGTATAAATGCAAGAAATTATAATAAATAAAGATAAACAAAATACAAAAACAATAGCAATAATTGAAAATGGAATTTTAGTAGAACAATATATAGAAAAAGAAGAGAAAGAAAGACTAGAGGGAAATGTATATTTAGGAAAAGTTGAAAATATTTTACCAGGAATGCAAGCAGCATTTGTAAATATAGGAGAAGGAAAAAATACCTTTATACATTTAAGAGACATTTTACCTAAAATAGATATTACAAAAAATGAAAAGGTAGACGACTCAAACTTAAACATAAAAGATTTTATCAAAAGAGGAGATCCGATTTTAGTACAAGTAAAAAGAGACTGCAACAATAAAAAAGGACCAAGAGTTTCTAAACATTTGAGCCTTGTTGGTAGATATATAGTTCTAATGCCAGAAACAGATATTATTACTGTATCTCAAAAAATTGAAGACGAAAAAGAACAAAAAAGATTAAAAGAAGAAATAGCAAAAATTCTTCCAGAAAATTTTGGAGTTATAATTAGAACATCTGCAGTAAATAAAAACATAAATGAAATTCAAAAAGATATAAACAATTTAATAAAGAGATGGGAAAGAATAAAAGATGCTAAAAATAAAGAAAAAGCACCATATTGTATAGAAAGAAATAATGGAATAATTCGAAAAATAATTATAGATACAATAGACAATGGAATTGCAAAAATAACAACAAACGATAAAAATGTATTTGAAGAAGTACAGGAAATTTTAAAAGAATTTGAAGGTACAAAAATAAAATTAGAATTAGAAGAGAAAGAAGATATATTAGATACACACAATATAAGAAATCAAATAGAAAAATTAGAAAATAGAAAAATATGGTTAAAATGTGGAGGTTTTATAACAATAGATAAAACCGAAGCATTAGTTGCAATAGACGTAAATTCAGGGAAATATACAGGAAAAGAAAGCCGTGAGCAAACAGTACTAAAAGTAAACAAAGAAGCAAGTGTAGAAATAGCAAAACAACTACGACTAAGAGATATAGGCGGAATAATAATAATAGACTACATAGACATGGAAAAAGAAGAAAGCAAAAAACAAGTAATAAAAGAATTAAGGGACAATCTAAAAAAAGATAGGTCAAAAACACAAATATTAGAATTTACAAAATTAAATTTATTAGAAATGACGAGAAAGCACATGTTCAGCAACGAATAAATTTATATTTTATTATAAAAATAAACGTCAAACGCTGTAGGGGCGGACGCCTCTGTCCGCCCGAAATAATATAAAAAATAAACGTCAAACAATGTAGGGGTCGGCGTCCCCGACGACCCGCAATAATAAAAAATATATATAAATAAACGTCAAACGTTGTAGGGGTCGACGCCTCTGTCGAACCGCAAAGAAAGGAAATATAAAAATGAATGTAGGATTTATATCATTAGGATGTAGCAAGAATTTAGTAGACACAGAAATGATGATAGGATTATTTAAAAATAACAATTTTAAAATAGTAAATAACCCAAAAGAAGCGGAAATAATAGTAATAAATACGTGTGGATTTATAGAGCCAGCAAAGCAAGAAGCAATAAATACAATTTTAGAAATGTCAGAATACAAAAATAAAAAATGCAAATACCTAATTGTTATGGGATGTTTGGTAGAAAGATATAAAAAGGATTTACAAAAATTATTGCCAGAAGTAGATTTATTTTTATCTATAAAAGAATATGAAAAAGCTTGGGACGAAATAAGCAAATTAATAAATATTCCAGAAGAAGGAAAATACACAAATATGGAATATTTAGAAAGAGAAATTTCAACAGGAAAAAATATGGCATATTTAAAAATAGCAGAAGGGTGTAGCAATAGATGTACATATTGTGCTATCCCAGCAATAAGAGGTCCTTTTGAAAGCAGAAAAATAGAAGACGTTTTAAAAGAAGCGGAGCAACTTGCAAAAAAAGGAGTTAAAGAATTAGTAGTAATTGCACAAGATACAACAAAATATGGAATAGATTTATATGGAAAACCACGTTTAGCAGAATTGCTAGAAAAACTATGCAAAATACATGGATTTAAATGGATTCGTTTCTTATATGCATATCCAGAAACAATTACAGATGAATTAATAGAAGTAGTAAAAAACAACGAAAAAATATGTAATTATTTCGATATACCAATACAACACATTTCAAATTCTGTTTTAAAGAAAATGAACAGAAAAAGCAACGAAGAAAGCATAAAACAATTAATAAAGAAAATAAGAAAAGAAATACCAAATGTAATAATAAGAACATCTTTAATAGTAGGATTTCCAGGAGAAACAGAAGATGATTTTCAAAAACTATGCGAATTTGTAAAGATAGCAAAATTCGATAGAATGGGAGCATTTACATACTCAAAAGAAGATGGAACACCAGCAGAAAAATTGCCAAACCAAATACACGGAAACACAAAAAAAGCAAGATACAACAAAATAATGAAAATACAAAAAGAAATATCAGACCGAAAAGGAAAAGAAAAAATAGGAAAAACATATGAAGTTTTAGTAGAAAATAAATCCTTTGATGGAAAATACCTAGTAGGAAGAACATATATGGATGTTCCAGACGAAGACGGAGTAGTATATATTCAGTCAAGCGATACAAGCTTAATAGGGAAATTTATAAAAGTAAAAATAACAGATTATAGCGATTATGATTTAATAGGAAAGATTTTATAAATAAAATAATGAATTAATCTAAATTAAAAATACACATAATTATAATGAAATTTATTCAATTTCTAGGCGACATAAAACTAAAAAAAGAAACAAATAATTTTATTTTCAAATTCCGTTCTCCAAACGTTTTAAGACAGATAAAATATTCAAACTTTTGAGCCACGGTCTCTAATTATATGTAATAGTCGGGTCGAACTCGTTTTCAAATATAAATTATTTGTTTCTTTAATATATAACCCAAATAATGCATTCTTCATTTAATAAATTTATTATAATTTTGTTATAAAATAAATGTCAAACACTGTAGGGGCGGACGCCTCTGTCCGCCCGCAAATGTAAATTATATTTTTCGTAGTTAAAAATGTGAAACATATTTTAAAATATATAAAAAAACGTTTCACATTGACAAATCAACTTTTTTAATATACAACAATATAGAAATAAAAATAAGAAGGGAAGATAAAAAATGGAAAAAATACGTGGATTTGAAGTAGCAAAAGGATTTGAAGATAAAGGAATAAATTTACCAGTTAGAAAAACAAAATTTTCAGCAGGGTATGATGTAGAAGCAGCAGAAAATATAATAATTCCAAGTTTTAAAAGAGGAAATAAACCAACTTTAATAAAAACAGGAATTAAAGCATATATGGCAGATGATGAAGTATTAATACTTGCAAATAGAAGTTCAAACCCTGGTAAAAAAGGTTTAATACTTGCAAATAGTATTGGAGTAATAGATAAAGACTATTATGGAAATCCAGATAATGATGGACATATAATGTTTGCATTCTATAATATAAAAGATGAAGATATAGAAATAAAAAAAGGAGAATGCATAGGACAAGCAATATTTCAAAAATATTTAATAGCAGATAATGATAGTGCAGAAGGAGAAAGAACAGGCGGATTTGGCTCAACTAACCAATAAGAATATTATGTAATTTTAATTACCAAAAGCTTTGACTTTTGGTAATTTTTGTGTTATAATAAACACATCGGGAAAAACGAAATAGACATTTTGAAAGGAGTGACCTAATTGTTTAATATAGGTGATAAAGTTGTATACCCAATGCATGGAGCAGGGGTTGTAGATTCAATAGAGGAGAAAGATATACTTGGAGAAAAACAAGCATACTATATTCTAAAAATGCCAGGAGAAGTTAAAGTTATGGTTCCAACAGCAAAAGCAGAACAAGTTGGTGTTAGAGGAATAATAGATAAAAGTGCTGCAGAAAAAGTATTCGGAGTATTAGAAGCAAATGAAACAGAAATGTCTATGAATTGGAATAAACGTTATAGAGATAATATGGAAAAGATGAAAAGTGGAGATATCTACGAAGTTGCAGATGTTGTTAGAAATTTAAGCTTTAAACAAAAAGAAAAAGGATTATCAACAGGAGAAAAGAAAATGCTTAATAATGCAAAACAAATATTAGTTAGTGAGTTAGTATTAACAGAGCATGCAACACAAGACGAAATTGAAGATATAGTAGAAAACAAAATTAATAATTCATTTGAAGAATATAAAGTACATAATGATGTTAATATTTCTGCAATGAGCGATACAATAGTTAAAAAATTTATTCCATTCGATGGAAGTGCAAATGCTTAATAAAAAGATAGCGGCCTATGGCCGTTTTTTTATGTGCAATAAATTTGGTAAACATAAAAGAAGGATTTTTATAAAAAACGTCGAATAATAAATATGTATGAAGAAAGGATGAATAATGTTAAGGTATAGTGACGAATTAATTGATGAAATAAAAAATAGTAACGATATTGTAGATATTGTGTCACAATATGTAAGACTAAAACGTACAGGTAGTAACTATTCAGGTCTATGTCCATTTCATAGTGAAAAGTCACCATCTTTTTTTGTATCTCCAAATAAGCAAATTTTTCATTGCTTTGGATGTGGAGTAGGTGGAAATGTGTTTCATTTTATTTCTAAAATAGAAGGAATAAATTTCAGAGAAAGTGTTCAGCTATTAGCACAAAAAGCTAATATTACATTACCAGCTTTAGATAATAGTCAAGATAGTAAAGCAGAACACTTAAAAGCTAAAGTATATGAAATTAATAAAGAAACAGCACAATTTTATCACGAAAATTTATATAAACCAACAGCAAAGCCAGCACAAGAATACGTAAAAAAGAGAAAGTTAGACAATAACACTTTAAAAAAATTTTTAATTGGATATTCTTGTAGTTTTGATGAATTGTATAAATATTTAAAAGATAAAGGTTTTAATGACGAAGAGATTTTAGCTTCTGCATTAGTAAAAAAAGGAAAAAGTGGAAAATTTTATGATAGCTTTCAAAATAGACTTATGTTTCCAATACAAGATATTAGAGGAAAGGTAATAGCTTTTGGAGGAAGAGTATTAGATGATTCTAAACCTAAATATTTAAATTCACCATCCACAATTGTATATAATAAGGGCAGACATTTATATGGATTAAACAATGTTAATACAAATCAAAATAAAAAAATAATTATTGTTGAAGGATATATGGATGCTGTTTCACTACACCAAAGAGGGATAGAAACTGCAGTTGCCTCATTAGGAACAGCTTTAACTGAAGCACAAGGTAGACTACTACGTAGAGTTGCAGACCAAATAGTTATAGGGTATGACCAAGATGGAGCAGGACAAGCTGCTACTATGAGAGGACTAGAAATTTTAGATAATTTAGGATGTGACTTACGAATTCTTCAAATAGAAGGAGCTAAGGATCCGGATGAATTTGTTACTAAGTATGGAAGTGGAAGGTTTAATAAATATGTTGAAGAAGCCATATCATTAGTTGAATTTAAAATAAAAAAATATAAACAAGAATTAAATTTAGAAAATACAAGTGACAAAATAAAATTTTTAAATGAAATTGCAAGTACATTGTCTAAGGTTTCGAATAATATTGAAAGAGAAGTTTATTTAGATAAAATTTCAAATGAATATAAAATTTCTAAAGATGCAATCTATTCAGAAATACAAAAAATTCAATACAAAAATAATAGAACAGATACAAAAATATTGGAAAGAAAAACACCAAGGTATAATTTACAAAAAAAAGTAGAAAATAATGTAGATGAAACAACCTTAAGAAGAGAAAACACAATTATTTCTATATTAATTTCAGGAGGCGTAGATACATATTTAAAAATAAAAGATGAGATAAAACCAGAAGATTTTATTTCAGAAATTAATAAAAATATAATAACAAAAATATACAATGAATTTGAAAATGGAAAAAAAGAGATATATGATTACACAATTTTATTTGATGATGAGGAAATTATAAATCATATAACAAGTATTATGGCAGAAGACTATGGTATTACAGAGCTAGAAAAAGGAATTGAAGATATTCTTAAAACGTACAAAAAGGATAAATTAATTTCTAAAAGAAATAAAATAGTAAAAGAAATGGAAGAAACTACAGAGGTTAATAAAACAAAAGAACTAGAAAATGAGTTGGGAAAGGTTATTATAGAACTTGCTAAAATTAAATAGGGAGGATTTTATGAGTAAGGAAAAAAACGAAAAAAGCCAATTAAGTAAAGAAGAATTAGAAGAGGTAAAAAAGATAGTAGAAGAAACTAAAAAAAACGGAAAGATAACTTATGCAGAACTTGCTACAAAATTAGAAAAAATAAATCCAGATAATATAGAAAAAATATTTGATGCTTTTCAAGAAGCAGGTGCAGTAGTAGAAGATGAATTTGATGATGAAGAGCCAGACATTGAGGATTTAAAAGAAGTAGAAGAAATAAAAATAGAAGATGTGAACGCAAATACTCTTGAAGGCGTTAATGTAAATGACCCTGTTAGAATGTATTTAAGAGAAATTGGTAAAATACCTCTTCTTACTTATGAAGAAGAAATTGATTTAGCTAAAAGAATACTTGAAGGCGATGATGAAGCCAAAAAGAAACTTGCGGAGTCTAACTTAAGATTGGTTGTTAGTATTGCTAAAAAATATGTAGGCAGAGGAATGCTATTTTTAGACTTAATTCAAGAAGGAAATATGGGGTTAATAAAAGCAGTTGAAAAATTTGACTATACAAAAGGTTTTAAATTTAGTACGTATGCAACTTGGTGGATAAGACAAGCTATTACAAGAGCTATTGCAGACCAAGCACGTACAATAAGAATACCTGTTCATATGGTTGAAACAATAAATAAATTAATACGTATATCAAGACATTTATTACAACAAATGGGTAGAGAACCAACGCCAGAAGAAATAGCAAAAGAAATGGAACTTCCAGTAGAAAAAGTAATGGAAATTCAAAAAATAGCACAAGATCCAGTATCTTTAGAAACACCAATAGGAGAAGAAGACGATAGCCACTTAGGGGATTTTATACAAGACGATGATTCTCCAGCCCCACAAGATTCTGCTGCATATACTATGCTTAGAGAACAACTAGAAGAAGTAATGAATACATTAACACCTAGAGAAGCAAAAGTTTTAAAATTAAGATTTGGATTGGAAGATGGAAAAGCAAGAACATTAGAAGAAGTAGGAAAAGAATTTGATGTAACACGTGAAAGAATAAGACAAATAGAAGCAAAAGCCCTAAGAAAACTACGTCATCCAAGTAGAAGTAAAAAATTAAGAGACTATATGGAATAAAATGTATATAATTGTAGAAAAAAGACAACCCAAAATTGCCTGAACACCTTGAAAAATTTGACTTTTTACTAAGAATATGTTATTATGGTAACAGAATTGTGAAAAAGTGAGGTGAAAATCTTAGTATATCTAAGAAAATTTTATGGCAAGTGTTGTAAAACAAAGAAATAATTTAATTGTAGGCACTTTAAAAAATGCATTTTCTTCAGTATATTTAGCACTAAAAACATTATCTTCTACAGAAGAATTAGATGAAGAAAACGAATTAAATGAAGAATTAAAAGAAATAAGAAAGCAAGAAAATAAAAAAGAAATAGATAATTTAGAATATATGTTAGAAGATAATAAAAGTTCTAAAAGCAAAAAAACAATATTAAAAAATACAATAAAAATACAAAATCCTAAAAAAGAAAATGAAATAAACCTACAAAGAGATACAGAAAAAGAAATAGGAGAATAATTATAGGATGTGGTTTTGCAATCCTATAATTATTTTTTATTTAAGTATTGACAAAAACAAAAAAAATGTTTATAATAATAATCGTTCTAAATATGGCGAAGTAGCTCAGTTGGCTAGAGCATTCGGTTCATACCCGAAGGGTCATGTGTTCGAATCACATCTTCGCTACCAATTTTATAAAAGAATATTTTTTTATAAATGTAATATAATATTTTTAGGTTATTTGAGGATAGAAAGAGGCAGCTATCACGCCAGAGATGGTCTTAAAAGAGATGTTGGGTACGCCGTCCAACCAATTAACCATAATAAAAAGAGAGATGCAATTATGTATCTCTCTTTTTTAGGGGAATAAATTTTTTGCTTTTAATAGAATTTTTTAATTTTGTTTCTGATATAGGGAAGATTGTTCTAAATAATAATGTTTTATTATTATTTAGAACTTTAATACCAACTAAAGAAATATCATCTAGTTTTTTTATATATTGAATATTACCATTTTTATGCAGACCTACATAATCAGGATTTTTTATTATAAGTGGGATAGATTTTATAGTTTTATTATATGAATCAAAAGAGGAGTATTCATTTTTGTGCTTTTCACAGTGTTCATTTATTCTTAAAGGCCATATATAAATGTTTTGTGGATATAAATTTAGATTTAACAAATCAATAACTTCTTGAGATAATTCTCCAATTTTTATATTTTGACTGTGCTTTTTACTTATTTGATTAATATTTAATTCTTTCATATAAACTCCTTTTAGAAATAAAATAATATATTTGAATAAAATAATTTGAAATAATAAAAAAATTATGATAATTAAGAGGGAAAAATTCCCTCTTATGGTTTAAAATTTATTTATTTTTCTTAACCTTAGGTATTACTATATCTTCTTTCTTTTTTTCTTTAGGTTTTTCCATTTCTATATGGTCATAAACTTTAGAAATTTGAATTCTTTTGCCGTTATCAGAAATTATTTCAATTTTTTTATTTTCAGACATAAAATCACCTCATTAATTTTTTTTATAATAACATATCAAATATTAAATTGCAATAAAATTATTGAAATAATATGGTAGAAAAATCAATAATATTTATTGACAAATATTTGTAATTGGATATACTAGTTATAATATTTTTTTAGCAATATAGAAAGGAGATAGCATTATGAAAAAAACATTAAGAATTTTAACTTTCTGTTTTGCAACCATAGGTGCATTAATTGCATTTATGTTATTATTAAGTATTTTTACAGTAGAACAATACAATTTAAAACACTTTACAGGTAACAGTGAATGGTAAAAAAGAAAGGGAGCTAGTTGATTTTACTAGCTCTCTTTTGATATACTTATATGCAGGTGAGATTATGGGATTAAAAATTGTTTACGGTAAGTCTGGAACAGGAAAAACAGAGTATTGCTTTAAAGAAGTAAAAAATAAGATAAATGAAAATAAAAAAATATATATAATTACTCCAGAGCAATTTTCTTTTACTGCTGAAAGAAAATTAATGGATACAATAGATACAAAAGCTATAACAAATACAGAGGTTATAACATTTAATAGAATGGCATATAGAATTTTAAATGAAGTAGGTGGTTCTACACAGGTTAGTTTAAGTAATTGTGGAAAATCTATGCTAATTTATAGTGTTTTACACAAGAATAAAAATAGTTTAAATTTTCTAAACAAATCAGATGAAAATATTGAGGTCGTAGCAAATGCTATTACAGAATTAAAAAAACATAATGTTACATTAGTAGATTTAGAAGAAGAATTAGAAAATATAGAGGACGAATATTTAAAAAGAAAATTAACAGATATTATAATTTCGTACAAAGGTTATAATGAAAAAATAGAGGATAAATATATAGATGAAAATGATTTATTAACAATACTTTTAGAGAAAATAAATTATACAAACGAATATAATAATTCTTGCATATATATAGATGAATTTGCAGGATTTACAACACAGGAATATTCTATAATTTCAAAGTTAATTGATGTTGCAGAAGAAGTTACAATAACTATTTGTAGTGATAATTTAGAGCAGGCAACAAATCCTGACACGGATATTTTTTATGATAATAAAAAAACAATACAAAAAGTTTTAGATATAAGCAAAGAAAAAAATATAGAAGTTGAAACAATAAATTTAAAAGAGGCAAAAAGATTTAAAAACAAAGAATTAGAACACCTAGAAGAAAATCTATATGCTGTGCCTTACAAAGAATATAAAGAAAAAGTAAATAATATAAATTTAATGCTTGCTAAAAATCAATATTCAGAAATTGAAAATATTGCACAAGAAATTATAAAAATAATGCAAAAAGAAGATATACAATATAGCGATTTTTCAGTTATAACAAAGAATTTGGATACGTATTCAAGCTTAATAAAAGTAATTTTTAATAAATATAATATTCCATACTTTATGGATGAAAAAAGAAACTTAAATCAAAATTTAGTTATAAAATTTATAGTATCATTATTTGAAATATATACAAAAAATTGGTCCTTTGAAGCAATGTTTAATTATATAAAATCTGGCTTTTTATGGCTGGATAATGATGACATTTTTAGCTTAGAAAAATATTGTGTAGCTTGGGGAATAAAAGGCAAAAAATGGTATGAAAAAGAATGGAATTATGGAATTAGAAACGAAGAAGATGAAAAAAATGTGCAAAGACTAAATGAAATTCGTGAGCAAATAGTAAATCCTATTATAAAGTTCAAAGCTGAAATAAATAAAAATAAAACAGTAAAAGCAATAACGGAAAATTTATATAATTATTTATTAGAAATGAAGGTAGATAAAACCTTAAGTCAAAAGGCAGAAAAACTACAAGAATTAGGACTAATAGACATAAGCAAAGAATATATTTCTGGTTGGAACATTTTAATGAATATTTTTGATGAACTAAATTTAGTATTCGGAGATGAAAAAACTTCTATAGATAATTATTTAAAAATTCTAAAAGTAGGAATAAAAAATAGTGAGTTAGGTAGTATACCAGGAACACAAGACCAAGTAATTATAGGAGATGTAAATAGGTCAAGAAGTCATAAAGTTAAGTATGTATTTATAATAGGTGTAAATGATGGAATATTTCCAAGTGTAAATAAGTCTGAAGGGTTCTTAAATGACAGCGATAGAGAGCTATTAAAAACAAATGGAATAGAAATGGCTAAAGGAACCATAGAAAAATTATATGAGGAAAATTTTAATATTTATAAAGCATTTACAGTTGCAGAAAATAAATTATATATATCATATGCTTCTGCAGATATATCTGGAAAATCTTTGAGACCATCTATTTTAATTTCAAGAATAAAGAAAATATATAAACAATTAGAAGAAAAAAGTGATATATTAAGCACAAATACAGAAATATTAACAGCAAATGTTACCTTTGAAAATTTATTAGAAAATATTAAAGAAGTAAATGAAGGTAAAAAAATAGATGATATTTGGTTTGATATATATAACTTTTATAAAAACAATGAAGAATGGAAATATAAATTACAAGCAAGTGTAAATGGAATGGAATATAATAATAATCCAGAAATTATAAGGGAAGACTTAATACAAAAAATGTATGGAAATACTCTAAAAACAAGTGTATCTAAGTTAGAAACATACAAAAAATGTCCATTTTCATTCCACCTAAAATATGGATTAAATGTGCAAGATCAAAAGCAATTTAAATTAGAGGCACTAGATACAGGTTCATTTATGCACGACATTATAGATTCATTTTTTAATACACTAATAGAAAAACAAATAAAACCAAAAGAATTAGAAGATAGTAAACTAAAAGAAATTATAGAAAAAATTATAGAAGAAAAATTAAACTTAAGTTCAAATTATAAATTTACATGTACACCAAAATTCGTAAGAGAAACTAATAGACTGAAAAGAGTTGTTACACAGGCAATAGGATACATTATAGAAGAGATGAAAACAAGTGATTTTGCCATAATAGGGAATGAAGTTGAGTTTAAAAAAGGTGGAAAATATGAACCAATAAAATTAGAGCTAAATAATGGAAAAAGAGTTGAAATTATTGGAAAAATTGATAGAATAGATTTAGCAAAAAATCC
Organism: uncultured Clostridium sp.; assembly: GCA_905200315.1. The sequence goes on along the minus strand of CAJKKA010000003.1, from coordinate 3,797 downwards.
AGATGGAAATTATGTTAGAATTATAGATTATAAATCTTCTATAAAAACTTTAGATTATGGAGAAGTATATGAGGGCATGCAAATTCAACTTCTTACATACTTAGATGCAACTTGTGAGATTGAAGATTTTAAACCAGCTGGAATTTTATATTTTAATTTGACAGATGAAAAATTAGATAGAAAAGTTGTAGAGGATGAAATAAAGGAAGAACTAAGAAAACAATTTAAAATGAAAGGCTTAATTCTTGCAGATGTAAATATTATAAAAATGATGGATACAGAGCTTGAAAGTGGTTATTCTAAAAATGTACCTGCAAGGCTAAAAGCTGGTGGAGAAGAAATAATACAAACAGGTTCAAGTGTTGCTACAAATGCAGAATTTGAAAAATTACAAAAATATACAAAAAAAATTATAAAAGAAATATCAAATGATATTCTAAAAGGAAATATAGAATTGAAGCCTGTATTTAAGGTAAACAGAAAAAAAACAGCTTGTGAATATTGTAGCTATAAATCAATTTGTAGATTCAATAAAGGTTATTGCGGAAATGACTATAACTATATTTATAGTTTAAAGAAAGACGAAATGATAAATAAAATAAGTAAGTAAAGGTGAGAATTATGAAAGATTTATCAAATGAATATGTAGTTCATATAAAAAAGAATGGAATTGAATATTTGCAATTTAGAAAACTACTTGAATATTCGGATATAATAACACATGCATATTCTTTAGGCATAGATAGAAACTTTAGAACAGCAAGAGCAAATAAAGAAAAATTACCAAGAGAAGACTTAGAAAATGCTTTAAAAGATTACGAAATGCTTGGAAAAGCAGTTAATATAGAATTAAAAGATATGGCAAAACCAAATCAAAATCATACAGATAATGTGCAAATAATAAATAAGAAAGTATTAACAGATAAGCCAGATTTTAATTTAGATGAGTATAATAAAACAGATGGACTAATTACCAGTAAGCCAGGAATTGCCCTAGGTTCAACAAATGCAGATTGTATATTAATATATATATTTGATCCTGTAAAAAAAGTAATAGCAAATGTGCATTCTGGTTGGAAAGGAACATTTCAAAAAATAGGAGAAAAAACAGCACAAAAAATGATAAAAGAATATGGGTGTAATCCACAAGACTTAATTGCATGTATGTGTCCAAGTATTAGAAAATGCCATTTTGAAGTAGGAGAAGAAGTAGCAAAAGAATGTAAAAAAATATTTGAATATACAGGAAGAATAAATGATATAATGGAACAAACATCAGAAGAAAAATGGCATATAGATACAATATTAATAAATAGAATATTATTTAAAAATTTAGGATTAAAAGATGAAAATATAATAGATAGTGGGTTATGTAGTGTTTGTAATTCAGACATAATACACTCTTTTAGAGTAGAAAAAGAAGGCTATGGACTAGCAACAGCATTAATAGAATTAAAATAAAAGGAGTTTTTTTGTGATAGTTCCAGATAAACTAAAAAAAGGTGATATAATAGGTGTTGTTGCACCTTCAAACCCGATTATAGGAGATAATATAGAAGAAATAAAAAAAGCAAAAGAAATTATTGAAGCAGATGGTTTTAGAGTGAAATTTTCAAAAAATTTATTTTCAAATACAAATATTTACAGTGGATCAGCCAAAGAAAAAGCAGAAGATATTAACAATATGTTTGCTGATAAAGATGTGAAGATGATATGGTGTGCAAAAGGTGGAAATAACTCAAATAGTACATTTGAATATTTAGATTTTGATATAATAAAAAACAATCCTAAAATTATTTGTGGTTACAGTGATATAACATCAATAACAAATATAATTACAGAAAAAACAGGACTTGTAACGTTCAGTAGTACAAACTTTAAAACTATAGCAACAGATGAAACAGATTATAGTTATAAACAAGCCTTAAGTAGATTTGTTCAAGGAAGTTTAGAATTTGGACAAAATAATTTTAAAATCATAAAAAATGGAGAAGCAGAAGGAAAGTTGATAGGAGGAAATTTATCTCTTATAAGGGGGTTAATTTGCGGAAAATATAAGGTAGACTTTACAGATAAAATTTTATTTATAGAAGAATTAGGATATGAAACAGACCCAGCAATGGTAAGTAATAATCTATACTATATGAAACAAAATGGAGTATTTGACCAAATAAAAGGCTTATGGATAGGAAATTATGAACATGAAAGTGGTATAGCATTAGAAAAAATAGTATTAGATTGCCTAGAAGAAAAATATAATTTTCCAATTATAAAATCAAATAACTTCGGACACATAGAGAAAAAAGAAGTTATTCCTATTGGAACAAAAGCGAAAATAAAAAATGGAAAAATAGAACTAATAGAAAAATGTGTAAAATAAATTGTATGTAAAACATAAATAATGCCATAAAATATTGACAGAAATTTTTACAAAATATATTTTAAAAAAGTTAAATTAATATAGAATACAGTAAATAGAGGTGAAAAAGTTGATAGATATAACAAATCAATTTTATACCAAAATAATTATATAAATAAAATAATAGATAGGTTTGAATACAAAAATAATGAAACAAAATTAAAAATGGACGAAATAAAAAATACAGTAAATACATATATAAAGAACAAAAAAGGATGTTAGGATGAGTAAAAAATTATTAATAACAGAAAAGCCCTCTGTTGCAATGGAGTTTTCAAAAGCTTTAAAATTAAATGCCAAAAGAAATGATGGATACTTAGAATCTGAAAATTGGATAATAACTTGGTGTGTAGGACATTTAGTAACCATGAGTTATCCAGAAAAATATGATGAAAATCTTAAATTTTGGAGATTAGACACACTTCCATTTATTCCAAAAGAATGGAAATATGAAATAATACCGGCAGTTCAAAAACAATTTAATATTGTGCAAGCTTTATTACAAAGAGAAGATGTAGAAGAAATTTATAATGCAGGAGACTCCGGGCGTGAAGGAGAATACATACAAAGGCTAGTTTTTATGATGGCAAAGCCAAATCCAAAAGCAAAAATAAAAAGAGTTTGGATAGATTCACAAACAGAGGAAGAAATTCAAAGAGGAATAAGAGAAGCAAAAGATGCATCTGAATACGATAGTTTATCAGATAGTGCGTATTTAAGAGCAAAAGAAGATTATTTAATAGGAATTAACTTTTCAAGATTACTTTCAATTACCCAAGGAAAAAATTTAGCAAAACAAATAAATGAAGATAAAGCTTCTATTTCAGTTGGTAGGGTTATGACATGCGTACTTGGAATGATAGTTTCAAGAGAATTAGAAATTAGAAATTTTGTTAAAACAAAATACTATAAAATTGTTGGAGAATTTGGAAATGTAGATAGTTCCTTTAAAGCAGAATGGAAAACAAATCCACATTCAAAAGTATTTGAAAACAATTGCTTATATAATGAAACAGGATTTAAGAAAGAAGAAGATGCTAAAAAATTCATTTTATCTTTGCAAGGAAAAGAAGCCCAGATAACAGAGCTAAAAAAGAGTAAGCAAAAAGAAAATGCACCACTTTTATTTAATTTAGCAGAAATTCAAAATGAATGCTCTAAAAAATTTAAAATAAAACCAGATGAAACACTAGAAATAATACAAAATTTATATGAAAAAAAATTAGTAACATATCCAAGAACAGATGCAAGAGTTCTATCAACAGCAGTTGCAAAAGAAATATCTAAAAATTTAAATGGAATAACAAAAGGATACAAAAATGAAGCTCCGGCCGCGGCCATTCGTTTGGAAAGCTCACCGATGCACTGGAGCTGGATC
>CAJKKA010000002.1 GCA_905200315.1 uncultured Clostridium sp. | reverse complement strand
CGGATCGGTATCCTTGTCGGCGTAATGCAGTTCTACGGGAAACATGCGGCCCTCAAAAAAATAGTTATGCCTGAAAAATTATTTTTTTACATATTAAAGTAAAATCTAAAAAATGTCAATATTTGTAAGTTAAATAGAGAAAATTGATAAAAATACTGTAGAAAAATGTCATAAGTAAAGTTAAACAACAAAATTTGTTATAATTTTATACTTATTGTGTTATAATTTTAACAGTATAAAAAAAGGATTGAGATTTTATGAAAAAAATTAATTTTTCTATATTTTTAGCGATAATTATAATTTGTATATGCAACTGTTCAAATGCTAGCATGGAAAACATATCTAGCTTAAAATGTAATAAAAATACTATAAAAACTGGAGAAGAAATTATAGTTACTCTTTCATATAACGAAACAAATATAAATGCATATAAAGCTACTTTAGAATATGATAGTGAAGTATTTGAAGAAGTAAAAGAGCAAGATTTTAAAACTTTAAATAATTGGAGACAATTACAATACAACAATAATACAAAGGAATTTATAGCTATAAAGAATAATGAAACTGAGGATACTAAGGATGTTTTACAAATTACTTTAAAAGTAAAACAACAAACGAGTATACAAGAAACAAATATAAAAATAAAAGATATAACTGCATCAGAAGGAACAGAGTACATTAATATAACTGAAACAAATTTAAAAATAAATATTATAAATAATAACGAAAATATAAACAATTCACAAACTACAACGAATGAAAACAATCAGGAAAATAATAATGAACCAGAAGAAAAAAATGAAGAAGACAATGTGTTTCTAGGAATATTGCCAAAAACAGGTGAAGTCAATAACAAAATAATAATTTTAATTGCAATTATAATATTAATAATAATTTCTTTAATTATTAGAAGAAAATACAAAAAAATTGATAAAAAGATTTTTAAATTGTTTATAACAATATTAACTTTTTGTATAGGAATGCAATCAGTTGGAAGTATATATGCAACTAATTCTACAATAAACATAAAGGGTCAACTAAATGATGATTCAAAAATAGACTACGAGGATGTTAAATTATTGCAATTACATTTAATACATACAACAAATTTGCAAAATGAAAAATTATATAATGCAGATATGAATGATGATGGAAAAATTAATATAACAGATGTATCTCTTTTAACAAAAAAAGTTGAAGAAAATAGCAATTTAGTAGATGTAAATGATATAGATTATACAGAAACCTTAGAAAATATACAAAATCCAGAAAGAGGTTTTTACACACCAGTATTTATAAAAATGAAACCAACAGATAATACACCTATTTCTCCAAAAAATAATTTAGTACATTTAAGAGTAGGAATTGGAGAATTTTCAGGTAAAGTAAATAAAGAAAATGAGGATTTAAAATTTACAGACGATATGTTAGAAAGCCTGAATGCTACACTAGAAAATATAAAGAAAAACAATGGAAATGTTATTATAAGATTTGCATACGATAACTTTGAAGGAAAAAAAGATTTAGAGCCAAGTTTGGAAATGATATTAACTCACATAGCTCAGTTAGAGCCAATTTTTAATAATAACAAAGATGTTATTTCGTATGTAGAATTAGGATTTTTTGGACCATGGGGAGAAATGCATTCAAGTAAAATATGCACAGTAGAAAATGTAAGCAAGGCAATAGATGAATTTTTAAAGGTAACTCCTAATACTATGAAAATTGGAGTTAGAACACCAGTATATTATACAGGATGGAAAAAAATAGAAAGAAGCAACTTAGATAAAGATATAAGTGAAAAAGGAACAGATAGTTATAGAATAGGACTATATAATGATGGATACTTAGGTTCTGAAAGCGATTTAGGAACATTTCAAAATAGAAAAATAGAAATAGCTTGGTTGGAAAAACAAGCTCTGCATACATTATATGGAGGAGAAGTAGTTGCAAACAGTGCCACAGGACAAGCTTTAAATACCACAGACTATATATCTAAAGAAGGTTTTAAAACACATACTACATACTTAAACTCGCAGTGGAATAATAATGTATTAGATATGTGGAAAAACGAAAAATACAACGGAGAAGATTTAGTATATAAAAATCAAACAGGATATGTATATGTGGAGAATCACTTAGGATATAGATTTGTATTAAGAAATTCAAAAATAACAAATAAACTACAAAAAAACAAAAAATTAAAAATAAATTTACAAATAGAAAATGTAGGATTTGCAAATGTAGTAAATGATAAAAAAACAAGCCTTGTTCTTGAAAAAGAAGGAAAGGTATATGAAATTCCAACTAATATAGATGTTACAAGTTGGAACTCAAAAGAAACAACAAACTTGCAAATTAGCGAAGTATTACCAAAAGAAATTAGCCAAGGAAATTGGAAAGTTTATATAAGAATTTCTAAATATGGTAATGTAAAAAACGATAATAACTATAATTGCATACAATTTGCAAATAAAGATATATGGAATAAATCTATTGGAGCTAATTACATAGGAACTATAGAAATATTACCATAAAATGTAAATTAATATTTTTATAAAAAATATATTTTAACAAGACACTAATTTGTGTCTTATTTTTACGCTTTTAAATATGTAATAAAATAAAAAAATAACACATACATTAGAAAAAAGAGGGGAGAGAAGATATGAATAAAAAGTCTATTTTTATTTATTGTAGTGTTATTATTTTAATTTTTTCTTTTTGTGTTTTTATGACAGAAAATGATTGTGAAGAAGCTGTTGAAACAAATGCTCAAACTACTTTAAGCAATAAAAAAATTGGGTGGGGAATAAAACGAGAAAAAGATAATAAACAACCAGATTTAGGTAAAGTTAATGCAGAATTAATAAATAAATATGAGGGCTATTGTATGGGAAATAGCGAGAAAAAATACATATATATAACTTTTGACGAGGGATATGAAGCAGGATACACAGAAAAAATTTTAGATACCTTAAAAGAAAATAATGTTAAAGCAACATTTTTTATAACTGCGCATTATTTAAATACAAATGAGGAATTAGTAAAAAGAATGATAGATGAAGGTCATATAGTTGGAAATCATACAGTAAATCATAAAAGTATGCCAGATATATCAAATGAAGAAATAAAAAAAGAAGTAATGGATTTGCATTTAGCAATTTACGAAAAATTTGGATATGAAATGAAATATATAAGGCCACCCAAAGGAGAATATAGTGAAAGAACTCTAAATGAATGCAATAATTTAGGATATAAAACAGTAATGTGGAGTTTTGCATATAAAGATTGGGAAGAAAATAACCAAAGTGGAGAAGAAAATGCAAAAAAGATGATTATAAATAATTTTCATAATGGAGAAATTATGCTATTACATGGAAATTCAAAAGATAATTGTAATGTGTTAGGGGATATTATAAAAGAAGCAAAAAATGAAGGGTATGAAATAAAGCCATTAAATGAATTTGAAAAATAATTGAGGTGAAGTTTAATGAGAAAAAATAAGAAAAATCACACTGCTAAGATAAATAATATTTTAGAATTTCCAGAAGAAATAACAAACAATGAACCTAAAGTTACAATAATAGGATTTAAAAAAATAATGGTAGAAAATTATAAAGGAATTTTGGAATATGAAAATTTTTTTGTAAGATTAAATACTACAATAGGAGTTTTAAATATAAATGGCTTTAATTTAAGTTTGAACGAAATGACAGATGAAGATTTAATAATAACCGGAAAAATAGAAAGTATAGATTTTGAAAGTGCGACAGATGAGGAGGAATAAACTTGTTCTTTAAAATATTATTAAATAAATTAACTGGATATATACGTATAAATGTAGAAGGGTTTTATATTGAAAGATTTATAAATATATGCAAACAAAAAGGAATATTTCTTTGGGGCATGAAAAGAGAAAAAGCAAGTATTATGCACGCAAATATTTCAATAAAAGATTTTAGAAATATTAAAGAAATATCAAAACAAACAAATTGCAGAATACATATAGAAAGAAAAAAAGGAGTTCCATTTTTCTTAGATAAATATAAAAAAAGAAAAATATTTGCAATAGGGCTTATAGTAGTGCTTATAATAATAATTGGAGCTTCGAAATTTGTTTGGAATATAGAAATAATAGGAAATGAAAAAATAACAAAACAGGAAATGCAAGAAGAATTAAAAGAACAAGGACTAGAAGTTGGAACTTTAAAAAAAGATATAAATAAAAATGAAATTATAAATACAATAAGACTAAAAAGAAATGATATTTCGTGGATAGGAATAAATATAAGAGGAACGAATGTTATAGTAAAAATTGTAGAAACAGAAGAAAAACCACAAGTAGTAAATAATGATGAATATTGCAATATAATTTCTAACAAAGATGCAATTATAGAAAAAGTGGAAGCTACAAAAGGTACAGCCGTAGTAAAAGAAGGTGACTTGGTAAAAAAAGGCAATATATTAATTGGAGGATGGATGGAAGGAAAATACACTGGAGTAAGATATGTTCATGGATCTGGAAAAATAACTGCAAAAGTATGGTATTCTGAGAAAGAAAAAGTTTTTCTTAGCGAAGAGAAAAAAGAACAAACTGGAAATGAAGAAAAAAGATATCAAATAAAATTTAATAATTTTCAAATAAATTTGTATAAAACTCTTTCCAAATTTGAAAATTATGATACAATATACACAGACAAAAAAATAAAAATATTTTCTGATTTTTATCTACCCGTAAGCATTACAGAATGTAACAATTTTGAAACAATTCAAAAAACAGAAAAACATACCGAAGAAGAAGCAAAAAATATAGCACAAAAAAAAGCAGAAGATAAATTAAATGAACAAATAACAAATTCGGAAGATATAAAAAATAAAACTGTAAATGTAGTTACAACAAACGAATATGTTGAAGTAGAAGTTATATATGAAGTATTAGAAAATATAGGCACTGAAGAGAAAATAGTATTTTGAAAGGATGATGAACATGGAAAGAGGACTTAGAGTTTTAGAAACAGATAAAACATTTTTTAAAAAAATAACAAATACTATAGGTAAATTGCTTATTCCAACAAAAGTTGGATTTAATAGCGTAATGATTTCCATAAAAAGAAATAATGTTATAAAAGCATACTTATATAATGAAGAAGATAAAGATGAAACTTCAAGAAAAAAATACGAAGATACATATGCATTGTATCTAGAATCTATAGATAAATATATAATGGATTCTGTTTACAAAAAAGTAAAAAATGATACGGCTACAGAATTTGAAAGAAATGCTTTAGCAAATTATTATGAAGTAACACATTTAAAAGAAACAGAATATTTAGAATATAAATACAGAAAACAAAAATATTTAATAGACTTAGATTATGAAAATTTAAAATCACAAAATAAAGAAAAAGTGCTAAATAAATACGAAAAATTTTATTCAGCAAAGATGGATACACTATATAAAGGATTATTAAAACATTATTCAGTACAACTTGCAGACAATTTAGTTGCAAAAGATAGAGAAGAAATTTATAATAAAATATTTAATACATTAGAAGACTATATAGGAACTATATTACCAATAAAAATAAAAAATGATAATAATAACACTTACAAAGAAATAATGGACGAATACGAAAAATTTGAAGGTTTAACAATTGGAAAATTAGACCAAAAAGAATTAATAGAAAAAAAGGCAATATTACTTGGAATAAGCAGACAATTATTTACACACAGCCTTCCATTAATTGTTGCAGAACAATGCTATATAAAATTATTAAAAGAAACCAGAGATTTAATAGTAGATACACGTATTGAACAAAAGAAAAAATCTGCATATGCACTATTAATAGATTTAATAGAAGATTATAATATGAGATTATTATCAACAAAAATTTACTGGGACAAACCATCAGAAAGGGAATATTATAAAAAGTTTTGGAATGAATATAAATCTTTACAAACTTTAAAAGAAAATAATCCAGAAGACTATCAAGAACAAAAAGAAATATTATTCATTAGAAACGATTTAAAAAAATTATGCGAAGCAAGAAATGTTCTAAGATATGAAAAAATTATAAAATTTTATAAAGAAAAATTAGTAAGTATGGGAGCAATGAGAAATATAAAAAATTCTTATAAAACTCTTGGCAGTTATACAAAACAAAAACAAATTGCATAAAATAAAAAGTTAGAAAAGGAAGTAGAAATGGAAGTTTTAGAAGTAGAATACTTAGACATAGAAAAAAATAAAGAATATGAAAAGGTATTAAATAGAGTAATAAATAAATGTTTTGAAGAAGAAAATTTAAAAAATTTATATATATGTATTACTCTTACAAATCCTGAAAATATACATAAAATTAATAAAGAATATAGAAATATAGATAGAGCAACAGACGTACTTTCTTTTCCAATGTTTGAAAAAAATGAAATAGAAATAGTTTGTAATACAGACCTAAATGGTATGAAAGAAGTTTTAGGAGATGTAATTATATCAATAGAGCAAGTGCAAAATCAAGCTAAAGAATATGGACATAGTTTTGAAAGAGAACTTGCATATATGGCAGTTCACGGTTTTTATCATTTAATGGGATATGATCATATGGAAGAAAATGATAAAAAAGAAATGAGAGAAAAAGAAGAAAATATACTATCAAAATTAGAAATTAATAGATAATAAATTTTATAAAAGGGGATATAATGAGTAGAAAAGAAAAGAGAAAAAAAGATAATAAAAAAATGAAAATATTTGTAGTTGTAACAATACTAATAATATTAATTGCAGCAGGTATTTTAGGTTATATGGTTTTATCAAAAAATAAAGATAATAACGAAGTTGCAATAAACAACGAAAATGAAGATGAAACAATAACAGAAGTAGTAGATGATAACGGAATAAAAATATTTTCAGGAAATCAAAGACCGATAGCAGTTATGATAGATAACCATAAAGGTGCATGGCCACAAGCAGGATTAAAAAAAGCATATGCTATTTATGAAATAATAGTTGAAGGTGGAGAAACAAGATTAATGGCAGTATTTAAAGGACAAGATGTTGAAAAAATAGGACCTGTTAGAAGTTCAAGACATTATTTCCTAGATTATGCTTTAGAAAACGATGCAATCTATGCTCATTATGGCTGGAGCCCAAAGGCAGAAAGCGATATAAAAACTTTAGGTGTTAACAATATAAATGGAATAACAGAAAGTGATAAAGACTTTTGGAGAATAAAACAAAAATCATCACCACATAATGTTTTAACAAGTACGGCAAAATTAAAAGAAATTGCTAAAAATAAAAATTATAAATTAACCTCAAGTAAAAAAAGTGTATTAAATTATGTTAAAAATGAAGTAGAATTAACTAATGGAAAAAGTGCCAATAAAGTAACAATACCATACTCACAATTACATACAACAAGTTATGTGTATGATGAAGCAAGCAAAACATATACAAGATATGCCAGAGGAACGAAACAAACAGATTTTGAAACAAATGAAAGTATTACAACTAAAAATATAATAATAACATTTGTAAAAAATACAGTATTAAATGACGGTGAAAATAAGGACAGACAAAATTTATCAAATATAGGAACTTTTAAAGGTTATTACATAACAAATGGTAAAGCTATTGAAATAACATGTGAAAAATCAGATAGAAAATCACAAACAATATACAAAGATTCAAATGGAAAAGAAATAGAAGTAAATGACGGAAATACATTTTTTAATATTTGCCCAATAGATGCAAATGTTACATTTGAATAATAAAATAAAAATGTCTGTGCTTACAAAATAAAAAAGTAAGACAGACATTTTTTGTATGTAATCTCAAATTTCTACAAAAAAATTAATAAAAACGGTATATAATAAACCAAAAGAAAGGAAAAATATATGGAAGAAAAATTTAAATCAGGATTTGTATCAATAATAGGAAGAACAAATGTAGGAAAATCTACATTAATAAATTCTTTAACAGGAGAAAAGGTTGCAATTACTGCCAATAAATCGCAAACTACAAGAACAGCCATAAGAGCAATTATAAATAGAGAAAATTCACAAATAATTTTTATAGATACACCAGGAATACACAAGCCAAAAACAAAATTAGGAGAAACAATGTTAGAAACTGCTTATGGAGCAGTAACAGATGTAGATGTGGTTTTATTTATGGTAGATGCATCAAGAAATGAAATTCCAAAAGGCGATAAAATAATTCTAGAAAAAATAAAAGAAGCACATAAACCAACGATATTAATAATAAATAAAATAGATTTAATAAAAAGAGAAAATTTGCTAAAAGTTATAGATATGTATAGAAACGAATATGACTTTAAAGCAGTTATACCAACATCTGCAATAAAAAGTAAAGAAGTTAATGCAATATTAAATGAAATAGAGGAACTTTTAAAACCGGGTCCAGCATATTATGATATAGATGAATATACAGACCAAACAGAAAGACAATTAGTTGAAGAAACAATAAGAGAAAAAGCTTTAAAATTGCTAGATGAAGAAGTACCACATGGAATATATGTAGAAACAGAAAAAATGCAAGAAAGAACCACCAGCAAAGGAGAGCAAATATATGATGTAGAAGCAACTATATATTGCTTAAGAAATTCACATAAAGGTATAATAATTGGTAAAGGCGGACAAATGCTAAAAAGAATTGGAACATATGCAAGACAAGATTTAGAAAGAATGCTTGGAATAAAAATTAATTTAAAAATTTGGGTAAAAGTTAAAGAAGATTGGCAAGAAAAAGAAAGCATTGTAAATAAATTTAAAATGAAATAAATCTATTAAAATCCATATATGTCAAATATATTGTTTTTTATACCTTGGTGTCGCAATCTTCGGATTAAAAATGGTCAATAGACCATTTGGCACATAATCAATAATATATAAAATTAAATTTTATGTTTACATTACTAATATTTAAATTAATAAAATGAAGATTGCTCCAATCGCACTCGCAGAAAAATCTGCTCGTTTGGTCGCTTACGCGGTATTTCAAAACAAATATATTTGCCATTTTCAAACAAAAATAAGATATTATTTGTATAAAAAAATTCTTTTTACAAAAGATAAATAACATAAAGGAGATGATTTCATGATTAAACAAATAGCGTGGAATACATTTAAAAATACAGGAAATATAGATACATTTATTGAATTAAAGGCAATAGAACAAATAGAAGAAAATATGAAGGCGGAAGAAAATGGGAACAATAAAAACGAAGGGAATAGTATTAGCAGAACATAATATGGGTGATTATGATAAAATGATTACTCTTTTAACACCTGGTTTAGGTAAAATTTCATGTGCAGCAAAAGGAGCAAGAAGGCCTAAAAGTAGCCTTCTTGCAGGTACACAATATTTATGTTTTGGAGAATACGTTTTATATAAAGGGGCAAATACATATAATATAAATTCGTGTAGTACAATAGAAGTGTTTTATAATGTTAGAATAGATTTGGACAAACTAAACTATGTAGCAGAAATTACAAGATTAATACAGGATACCACAACTGAAAATCAAAATAGCTATAATATACTTCAATTACTATTAAATACAGTATATGTAATTTCAGAAACAGATAAAAATTTAGACTTAGTAATGTCCATATTTAAATTACGTTTAATAAGCATATTAGGATTTAAACCACATATAGAAAAATGTGTAAACTGTGGAGAAAAAGAAAAAATAAAATATTTTAGTTTAAGAGATAATGGACTAAAATGCGAAATATGTGGAAAACAAGATAAAAGTGCGGTTGAAATAAGCGAAGGAACATTAAATGCAATAAAATATGCAATATTAGCACCAGCTAAAAAGCTATATTCATTTAAAGTATCAGAAGAAAGCATAAGAGAATTAAAAATAATTTCAAAATTATATTTAAATGATAAATTAGATAAGGAATACAAAATATGACATATGTTCAATTTGACATATGTCATATTTTATTATATAATACAAAACAGTGATTATCTTGAAAGATAGATAAAATAAGAGATTTAAGTTTTATGTATAAAAAACTTGTGTTTAGAAATAATAAGAGAAATTGATTCGGATAAATAAATGAGATTTGTAGGTGTAATCTTAGCGGTGTAAGATATACACTATTATTCAGTATGAGATAAAAGATTTTATTATTATAATGAGAAAAGTTATTTTTGAGTGGGTAACCATTTTTTAATAAAAATTAAACATAATTAAAGAAAGATATATAATATGCTATAAAATATAGAAGCATATACATTAAATTACCTGCATTCTCTTTGCATTTTTAGATAACAGATTAAGTACATAAATTTAAATTAATACAAAATGAAGGAGAGAAAAAATGGAAGAAGAATTAAAATCAACAAAAGTAGAAAGTACGGAAAGAAAAACGAGAACAACAAGAACTAGAAGAACAAATAACGATTCATCAAGAACAACTAAAAGAACTACATCAAGAAAAGCAAATGAAAATAATACTACAACTACTATGCAAAAAAGAAATACTCGAGGCAGAAAAACTGCTGAAACAAAGGAAAATAAAAACGGAAAAACTGAAGAAGTGCAAAAAAGAAAAAATACAAATACTAGAAGAACAAATAAAAATACTAATAAAGATTTTGGCTTTAAAAAAGAAACAATAAAAATAATTCCTCTAGGAGGATTACACGAAATAGGTAAAAACATAACTGTTTTTGAATATGGTGATGATATTGTTTTAGTAGATGCAGGTTTAGCTTTCCCAGATGATGATATGTTAGGCGTAGACTTAGTTATACCAGATTTAACATATCTAGAAAGAAACAAAGAAAAAATTAGAGGATTAGTTATAACACATGGACACGAAGATCATATAGGATCTGTACCATATTTATTAAAGAAAATAAATGTACCTGTGTATGCTACTAAATTAGCAGCCGGATTAATTAGAAATAAGTTAGAAGAACATAAATTATTACGTTCTACAAAATTAAAAGAAGTAAGACAAGGACAAACAATAAAACTTGGAAAATTCAAAGTAGAATTTATAAGAAGTTGCCATAGTATACCAGATTCTGTAATGCTTGCAATAACAACACCAGTTGGAACAATACTTCATACAGGAGATTTCAAACTAGACTTTACACCAATTGATGGTGAACAAATGGATTTAGGAAGGATTGCAGAATTAGGAAACAAAGGAATACTAGCACTTATGTCTGATAGTACAAATGCAGAAAGAAAAGGATATACAATGTCTGAAAGTACAGTTGGAGAAGTATTTGAAAAGTTATTCCAAAATTGTACAAAAAGAATTGTAGTTGCAACATTCGCATCAAATGTGCATAGAGTACAACAAATTGTAAATTCAGCAGTAGAACATAAAAGAAAAATAGCTGTATGTGGTAGAAGTATGATAAATATGATAGATACAGCAAGAGAACTAGGCTATATAAAATGCCCAGATAATGTATTTATAGACATAGATATGATAAAAAATTATACAGATGACCAATTAGTAATAATAACCACAGGAAGCCAAGGAGAACCAATGTCTGCATTAACAAGAATGGCAGCAGGAGAACACAGAAAAGTACAAATAACACCAAATGACAAAGTAATAATATCTGCAACAGCAATACCTGGAAACGAAAAATTTGTATCAAAAGTAATAGATGATTTAATGCAACTAGGAGCAGAAGTTATATATAGTTCACTAGAGGCTATACATGTATCAGGACACGCATGTCAAGAAGAACAAAAAATAATATTAGCACTTGCAAAACCAAAATACTTTATACCAGTTCATGGAGAATATAGACAATTAATAGCACATAGTGAAACAGCAAAATCTATGGGAATAGACAAAGAAAATATATTCTTAACAGATAATGGAAAAGTATTAGAACTAAATGAAGACGAAGCAAAATTTACAGGAACAGTACCATCAGGAAGAGTATTAGTAGATGGATTAGGAGTTGGAGATGTAGGAAGCATAGTACTAAGAGACAGACAACACTTATCACAAGACGGACTAATAATAATAGTAATGACAATGGACTCAAGTTCAGGAAGCATAATAGCAGGACCAGACGTAATCTCAAGAGGATTTGTATATGTAAGAGAATCAGAAAACCTAATGGACGATGTAAAAAACGTAGTAAGAAGAGAAGTATACAAATGCGAAGAAAAACACATAACAGACTGGTCAACAATAAAATCAAACGTAAAAGAAAACCTAAGAGAATATATATTCCAAAAAACAAAAAGAAACCCAATGATTCTGCCAATAATAATGGAAATTTAATAAAACGTAATAATACCAAGCACTTTAAAGCTTGGTATTATTGATTTGTTACCCTTTTGTGACCTACCTAGTAGATTTAAGTAATTTTTTTATTGATTAGGAGTAGGGGCGGACGCCTCTGTCCGCCCAAAACAAAATAATATTAAAATATTAGACAAACATAAATTAGAAGTTATAGGGGTAGGCGTCCTTAGGGCGACCCGAAAAAAATACAAATTAAATTAACAAAAAATTAGGGGACAGTCCCAGAGTAACAATTTTTGTAACTTTTGGGACAGGTTAAACTTTTTTTCTATTGTATTATATATTCTTTTTTGATATAATACGTAAGAATTTATTAGTAGAAATAGGAGAGATGAGAAATGGATTATAAAGATTTAGCAAATTTAATTTTTCCAGATGCAAAAGATATAGAATATTATGAAAATAAGTATCCTGAAAGAGATTTACCAGAAGGTGCAGTTGTTTCAAGATTTGCACCTAGTCCAACTGGTTTTGTTCATATTGGTGGCATTTACCAAAGTTTAATTGCAAAAAAACTTACAACTCAAACAGGTGGTGTGTTCTTTTTAAGAATTGAAGATACAGACCAAAAAAGAGAAGTTGAAAATGCCGTAACAGGTATAGTTAATGCTTTAAAAGATTATGATATTGAATGTGATGAAGGTATGATTTCAGATACAGAAAGTAAAGGAAATTATGGACCTTATAAACAAAGTGAAAGAAAAGAAATATACCAAGCATATGCAAAATATTTAATTGCACAAGGAAAAGCATACCCTTGCTTCTGTACTCCAGAAGATGTAGAAGCTATTAGAAACAAGCAAGAAACAGCTAAAATAAGACCAGGTTATTATGGAGTATGGGCAAAATGTAGAACTATTCCAGTTGAAGAAGCAATGAAAAGAATAGAAAATGGAGAAGAATATATTATAAGATTTAAATCTCCAGGTAGAGAAGATAGAAAAATAAAACATAAAGATGCAATAAAAGGAAATGTAGAATTTCCAGAAAATGACCAAGATATAGTTATTATTAAAGCAGATGGTCTTCCAACATATCATTTTGCACATGCAATAGATGACCACTTAATGAGGACAACACTTGTAATTCGTGGTGATGAATGGTTATCTTCAGTTCCATTACATTTACAATTATTTAGGGAACTAGGTTTTAGAGCTCCTAAATATGCACACATTGCGCCAGTTATGAAAAACGATAATGGAAATAAACGTAAATTAAGTAAAAGAAAGGATGCAGAAGCAGCAGTTAGTTATTACACAGAATTAGGTATACCAAAAGAAGCTGTAAAAGAATATTTATTAAATATCGCAAATTCAAGTTTTGAAAATTGGAGAAGAGCAAATAAAGAAAAATCTATAGATGAATTTGAATTACAATTAAACAAAATGAGCGTAAGTGGAGCATTATTTGATATGGTAAAACTATTAGATGTATCTAAAATTGTTATATCTGGTTTTACTGCTGAACAAGTATATGAAGAAGCTTTAAACTGGGCTAAAAAATTTGACAATGAACTTGTTAAATTATTAGAAAACAAAGAGTATTCTTTAAAAGTTTTAGGAATAGAAAGAGGAAACAAAAAACCTAGAAAAGATATTGCAAAATGGTCAGATGTAAAAAACGAAATAGAATATATGTATGATGAAGAATTTGATAAAAAAGAGCAAAATTATGATTGGCAAGTAATAAATAACGAAGAAAAAATAAAAGAAATTCTTACAGAATATTTAAAAGTATATAATGAAGAACACGAAAAGCAAGAATGGTTCGATACAATAAAAGCATTAGCAGGAAAATTAGGATATGCTAGCGAAGTAAAAGAATATAAAGCAAATCCAGATGCATATCCAGGACATGTAGGCGATGTAAGTACAGTATTAAGAATAGCTTTAACAGGAAGAACAAACACACCAGATATGTATGAAATTATGAAAATAATCGGAAAAGAAAGAATGGAAAAAAGATTTAAAAAAGTTTTATAAGGAGATATACAATGGATAAAGAGTTTGGATTAGTTCTTGCAGGTGGTGGAACAAAAGGTGCATATGAAGTAGGAGTATGGAAAGCTCTAAAAGAGCTTAATATCAATATAACAGCAATAGCCGGTACATCAATAGGAGCACTAAATGCAGCTTTAATTTTACAAGATGATTTTGAAAAAATGGTAGATTTATATAAAACAATAGAATTTGACAATATAATTTCTATGGATAAAAAAATAGATAAAACAAAAAATATTTTCAACATAAAAAATCTAGGAATTTTAGCTGCAGAATATATCCAAAAAGGTGGATTAGAAAATAATGCATTAAGAGATACTGTAAATAAATACATAGATGTAGATAAAATTTATAATTCAAAAATAAACTTTGGGCTTGTAACATCTTCAATAAAAGGTGAATCTCAGGAATTATTTAAAGGAGATATACCAAAAGAAAAAATGGTAGATTATCTACTTGCAACAGCTTGTTTTCCAATCTTTAAAGCTCAAAAAATAGATAATGTAGAATATTATGATGGCGGTTTACATGACAACATTCCAATAAATTTATTAATAAAAAAAGGTTATAAAAATATAATTGTAGTTGATGTTACTGGTATTGGAATTAAAAGAAAAACTATAGATAAAAATGTGTATATAAAAATGATTAGAGCAGACGAAGACTTAGGTGGAACTTTTGAATTTAATCACGAAAAAATAGAAAAAAATATGAAATTAGGTTATTTAGATACTTTAAGAGCCTTTAACAATGTACAAGGACATTATTACTATTTTAGTTCAGAGGAATTTAATTTATTTTTAGAAAACTTTAACTTAAAAACAATTTATGGTTTAGAGTGTGCTGCAAAAATATATAATATGGAAAGATATAAAAAATATAAATATGAAGACTTTATAAAAGAATTGCTAGAAAAACATAATAAATCTATGAAAGAATATAATGTTGTTAGAGGAAGAATGGAAGTTAGCAAACTTGTAAAATACTATAAAGAAACAACAAAAATGTTAAATAAAGGCTTAGGAATCCCTTTGTTAATGGATTTAACAGCAACACAGCCATCACTTAGAAACTCTAAATTTATAAAAAGAACTTTTTCAGAATATTTAGAAGCGGCAGATGCAATGGTAGAACTTACAAATTATATAGAAAATTAGATGAAAAGGTTTACATATTATATAAAAAGTGATATAATTGTAAAAGTTACTTTTTAACAATGTTTCTTTTAAGTAAAGGAGGCAAATAATATGATTATAGTAAAAGATAAAGGAGTCGTAATTTCTAGAGGTTATCGGCTGGAAGTAAGCCGAAGGCATGAAGAAAATCTGGAATTAGCTTTTTACGAAAAAGGAAAAAGAGAATTTATAGAAAGTATTCCAGCTAGCAGTATCAAGAACTACCAGGACGCGTGGCGTTTTATAGAGAATAATATCGGTAGTTCAACAAACTGCGACTTCACAGAAGAAGCAGTTAAAAAAATTTTTGAAAAATAGTTTTTTCGTCCCCAACAGAAAATATATTATATTTTCTGTTGGGGGTTTTCTTTTGTCAAAAATATGAATTTATTCATAATATATTAGAAGAATATATTATGGAGGTATATTATGGCAAGAATATTAGTATTTAATAATGATTCAGATAGAATGGAAACGTACATTAGAGGAGAAAACGAAGCAATGCCATATAATACAAATAGAACATTATTAGTAAAGGAATTTAGAGGTTCAAGTAAAAGTAATATTTTATGGACAACAAAAAGATGTATGCAAAGTTGGAATAGTCAAAGATATATATATGGAAGACCAATAAAAGTTGGATTTGCATTTAAAAGACCATATGAGGGAGGTCATGGAGATCAATCACAGCACTATTCAGGAGTTGCATTTGATGTTGGACAAAATTTAACAAGTAGTGGTAGGCGAACACTATGGAATAGTGTAAATAACTCAAGACTATGGACATATGTAGAACCAATATCATTAACACCTACGTGGGTGCATTTTGATAAAAGATTTGGAAAACCAGCATGTTCATCAGGAGGATTCCCAACTTTAAGAAGAGGAAGTATAAGTAATTATGTATGTATTGCACAAGATGATTTAAACACATTAGGATATAGAACAAATGGATTAGATGGAATTTTTGGAGCTGCAACAGAAAATGCAGTAAAAGCATATCAAAGAAGAGTAGGTTTAACTGCAGATGGAATAGTAGGATGTAATACGTGGAGATCTTTGCAGGAAGCCGTAGTTGGAACAGGTGCAACAGGAACAACAATAAATTAAAGGCGACCAATGGTCGCCTGTTTTATTCTTCTTTCATAATATTAATTATTTCTTCATTATCTTTTATAGAATCATCTAAAAATTCATAACATTTTTTATTTTTGGATAAAACCAACTTTGCAATATCTAAATCCGAAAGCAATCTTTTGCTGGCATATTTTACAATAATTGGTTTATTAGTAACGGCTGCAGTTACTACTTCTTTATCGTCTCTTAATTGTTGGGTTGCAAAATATAGAATTTGACCAGAAACTTTTAAACCAGCCATTAAAAGTTCTTTATCATCTAAGAGTTTTTCTCCAGTGTAGCAGTAAGTCCAACCAACTCGGCTAACAGATTCAAAAACAATTTCTCTATCATTTTTTAATCTATCACTAGCAAATTCAAGAGCTTCTGGATTATTCTTAACAGCAGCAAAAACAATTTCTTTATCATCTTTAAAAGAATTATCTGCATAATCTAATAAACTACCGTTGTACTTGAACAGCAGCAAGTACATAATCTCTGTTAGTAGAATTATTTCTCATATCAGTAACTTCTTTTGGTTCTGGCATAAAAATCATACTCCTTAAAAATTAAATCTAAACATAATTATAAAATAATATAAATTTCTAGTCAATAAAACATAGGAGCTTTTTTAATTAAAAAGATTTATAGGGTAAAATAATGAATTAATCTAAAATTTCATCAAAGCTCCCCATTCACGTCCTTCTAACAAAATTCAAAGAATTTTGAAGAATGCCGGAAAGGTCCCCACTTGCTTTGCGAAATTTAATCTTAATTATTATTTTACCCTTAAATTAATTTTATAAATTAAAAATTTGTCACATTTGCAAAATAAATACTCATATGATAGAATACAAAAAGTTTTTATAAAGAAAGGACGTATTAAAATGGAAGAAACAATTGCAATAATGTTAGCTGCCGGAAAAGGCACTAGAATGAAATCAAATAAATCTAAATTAGTACATAAAATTTATGGAAAAGAATTAGTAAAAAGAGCCGTAGAAACAACAAAAAAGGCTGGAATAGACGATGTAATAGCTGTAGTAGGTTATTTAAAAGAACAAGTTCAAGAGGTTTTAGGAGATAGTGTAAAATATGCTGTTCAAGAAGAAATGAAAGGAACAGGGCATGCTGTAATGCAAGCTACAAAATATTTAGAAGGCAAAAAGGGAAAAGTTTTAGTATTAAATGGAGATGTTCCAATTTTAAGACCAGAGACAATTGAAAAACTATTAAATAAATCTATAGAAAATAAAGAATGTGCAACACTTTTATCTGCAAAATATGAAAATCCAACAGGCTATGGGAGAATAGTAAGAGATGAAGGTGGAAATGTTAAGGGAATAGTAGAAGAAAAAGATGCAACAGAAGAGCAAAAGAAAATTCAAGAAATAAATGCAGGAATTTATTGTTTCGATATAGAAGAACTATTAATAGCATTAAAAGAATTAACACCAAATAACGCACAAGGAGAATATTACTTAACAGACGTTATAAAAATAATGAATGATAAAGGGCTACGTACAGGAGCAATAACAGTAAAAGATAATACAGAAATTTTAGGTGTTAATGATAGAATGCAATTAGAAATGGTAACAAAAATTTTACAAAAAAGAATTAATACTGAATATATGAAAAATGGTGTAACTATAGAAGATATAGATACCACATATATATATGATGATGTAGAAATAGGAGTAGATACAGTAATACACCCAAATACTACAATAAAATCTAATGTAAAAATAGGAAATGACTGTGAAATAGGTCCAAACAGTTACGTAAGAGAAGGATGCAGACTAGCAGATAACGTAAAAATAGGAAGTTTTGTAGAAATAAAAAAAGCAATTATAGGAGAAGGAACAAAAGTGCCACACTTATCATATATGGGAGATTGCGAAATTGGCAAAGGAACAAACATAGGCTGTGGAACAATAACATGTAATTATGATGGTAAAAATAAAAATAAAACAATAATTGGAGATAACTGTTTTGTAGGATCAAATGTGAATTTTGTAGCACCAGTAAAAATAGATAACAATGTAACAGTTGGTGCAGGATCAACAATTACAGATGACGTAAAAGCAAATTCTTTAGCAATAGCAAGACAAAGACAAACAAATAAAGAAAATTATAAAAAATAATAAAAAACTTAAAAAATATGCAGAATTTCTAGAAAATTTTGAATATGAAATATTAAATTAAATAAAACTGAATAAAAAAATCTTCTTAATCAAAAAATATAATAAAGTAAATTTGATTAAGGAGGTTTTTTATGTTTAATTTTAGAACAGATTTAGCAGATGAAAGAAGAGATTTGTATAAAAAAGCAAATAAATTAGATGATAATATAGAAGGAATAGATGTAGAAAATGAAGAAATTAATGAAAATTTAAAAATTACAAAGGTAAAAATTACAAGTGAAGAGGGAGAAAAGGCAATTGGAAAGCCAATAGGAGATTATATTACTATTGATATAAAAAATATAAAAATAATAGATAGTGATGAATTACAACAATCAGCCGAAATAGTTTCTAAAGAATTGAAAGAACTTATAAATAAACACACAGATTCTCAAGATGAAATTTTAGTAGTAGGGTTAGGAAATATATATGTAACACCAGATGCATTAGGTCCAAAAGTAATTAATGATATTGATGTAACAAGACACATTATAAAATATTTTCCAGAATATATAGAAGAAGATGCAAGACCTGTAAGTGCAATATCTCCAGGAGTTTTAGGAACAACTGGAATAGAAACTTTAGAAGTACTAGAGGGAATTGTAGAAAAAACAAAACCAAAATTATTAATTGTAATAGATAGTTTAGCTTCAAGAAGTATAGATAGAATAAGCAAAACCATTCAAATATCAGATACTGGAATAGTGCCAGGTGCAGGAGTAGGAAATACAAGAAAAGAAATAAGCGAAAGCAGTTTAGGAATTCCTGTAATTGCAATGGGAATACCAACAGTTGTAGAAAGTGCAGTTCTTGTAAATGATTGTTTAGATTTGTTTATAGGAAAATTGCAAGATGAAGCTCAATCAAATGAATATCTAAATAAATTAAAAGAACAAGATAATTACGAAGAAATAAAATCGGCCTTAATACCAAATGAATATAATATGATAGTAACACCAAAAGAAATAGATGAATTAATAGACAATATGAGCAGTATTGTTGCCAGAGGAATAAACATGTCTTTGTAAAATAAAACAGCCCTAAATTACAGGGCTGTTTTGCAAGCAATTTTTTTATTCTTCATTAATAGTTTCAAGATTTGGAGATTCATGCATATACACAATATCTCCATCTTTGGTAAGAGCACAGTAAAGTTGTACTCCGTTAGAAGCTATGAAATCATCTACCTCGGATACAATTCTAAGGTATTTGGAATCTTTCACTTCCTGCGATAAGGTGTAATCAGAGTACCACTTCTGCTCTGACTCTTCTCCTAGTCGTTTTTCCTCAGTTTTATAAAAACGAATTTTTTTATACTTTTCGTTTTCTTCCGAAGAAATGGCCGCTGATGAAACTGAATAATCAGTAGACTCCAGTTGGCTTAAGTCTATATAACTGCTGGAATATACTAATCCTTTAGAGGTCATACCCGAATAAACGGTTTGACCATTTTCAAGTTGCTCTTCAGATATTGTTGAAGAGACAAAAACACGTTTACTAGAAACCTTCTTACTTAAGTAAGGGTCCTTATAAAGTTTTTGCTCTTCGTCCGAAAGAGTGTAGTTTTTATCATCAAACCAATATTTAATTTTTAAATAATTGGTAGATGATGTGGTCGTTGTGCTAGATTCTTCATTTTCTTTTTGAGCATCTTCTAATTTCTTGCTTAAAGAAGCATTTTTTTTCTTTTCAGAATCTAATTTTTTCTGCAGATTTTCAACTTTCTTCCGTAATTTTGGATTCTCATCATTTACGAATTTTTTTGATTCGGACTTTAATTTGTTGTAGTCCTGAATCAAAGTTTGATGAGTTTTTTCTAAAGTACTATATTCTTTTTCTTTCATATCTAACTTAATAGAGCTGAAAGTTAAAAGAAATGCAAAAAGTATAAAAATAATAAAAGCAGTTGTTTTTTTCATAAATTTGTCCTCCCTAGTTGTAAATTGCTTGCAATAATGAAATTAACATAATTATACCATGGAAGTGTACATAAAATCAACACTGCTGGACAAATCAAAAGAAAAATGATACAATATTTAAAACTTGTAGAAATACCATAAATAATTAAAGGAGGCAACAATATGATAGAAATTAACAAAAAGGAAATAATAATTTATGGAGAAAATGAAGTATTAAAAATTTTTATTAATTCAGAACTTACATTAAAAGAGCGGAAAAATGCTCTAAAAGTAAAAAGTGCAGAAGAATGTGAAAACATAATTCTTAAAGAATTATGGCGAATGAAATTAAATAATTTTCCATTAAATATATGGAAAGAAATACAACCATGTATATGTAATTGCAGAAATTTTATGATTATATATAAAAAAGGTAATATAAGTAATCCAAAGGAGAATTTTACCTTTTCTGTATCAAAAATTTATTTAAACAAAATCAAGTAGAGGTGCTTCCTCTACTTGATTTTGTTTAAATATTTATATTTAGTACATAAGGAACAGTGTTTGCATAGTGAGATTCTATTTGTAAAAATTAGTTTTAAAGTTTCTATAAATTCATCACTTTTAGTTAATAAATGAATATATAATTTTTTAGGAAGTAAGGTTAAAAGAGCATTTAATATAAAATCGTTTTCAGAAAAACTAATATCAGATAAATACTTTGCATCTAATAAATAATTTTTGGTATCAATTTGATTATAGTTCTCATCAAGTAAAACGGCATTATCATTTTTGTATAATAAATGCAAACAATTGCATTCTGAACTTTTAGAATTTATATAAATTTTTAATAAACTTACAAATTCATTGTATTCTTTTTCTATTAGAAAATTATTTACATTCAAATCTACAACATATTCAAGAACTTTTTTATAATTTTCAAGCCTAAAATTAACAAAACCATCTAAAATAAAAGATTTGTTTTCATCAATATATTTTAAAAGAGATATATAAATGTTTTCTCTACGAGTCATATTTTCTAAATTATTTATGTCTTTTAAATAAGATAAACAATTTTTTAAAATAATAGATTGTTCTATTTTTGAAAAATAAAAATAGTTTAGCGTAATAAGTTGCTTTAGGATAGACTCTTCATAATATTTTATAATACAATTTGTTAAAATTTCACAGAAACAATCATAAAATTCTGTGGTATTTTTATTTTTGTAATGTAAAATAATATTATTATAAATTTTAAATTTTTTATAAGAAATATTGAAATCTTCTAGATTGTAATTTTCAAAGCTATTTAGCAGATATTTATTTATTTGATTATTATTGCTTTTTATTGCAAAAGATTTCATAAAAAAATTCCCTCCAATTATATGTATAGTATCTACTAAAAGCCTTTTCTTATACATATAATATGAAAGTAGAAGTGTATATGAAACTTGTATAATAAAGTTTGGAAAGAATTTGACATATAAATTTAAAAAATGAAAGCCCGGACTAATGTCCGGGCCCTTGTTTAATAATAAATATTATAATCTATTTCTTCAAAAATTCTATCTTTTTTATAAATATCTTTTAAAAATTCTTCATCTATATTATTTTCTTTTATTTGATAATATAGTTTTGTAAATCTTCCAATATGGTCTTTTATACGTTTATGCGCATATTCAACCATTGTTCCATTTGTAATAATAAATAACCAATCACTGCTTTGTGCAAGTAAAAGTTCTCTAGCACATTGATTTAGCGCTTTTTTTAGTTTTCCTTTTGCATTAGGGTAAAGGTGTGCAAGTTCAACCATTCTATCTCCAGCAACGTGAAGATGTTTATGTGCATAATCATTTGTAGGGTTAAGCCATACTTCACTATAACCATTTGCTCCCCAACTAGAACGGCAAGGTGTACATTCTTGAATTTCTGGATATTTATCTATATATTCGCTAGGTGTAATAAGTGCAAAATTACATTTATCATAATGTATTTTTTTAAATAAAGTATATAACCAATCTGGACCTTCATACCACCAATGACCATAAAGTTCAGCATCATAAGGGCATAAAATTATAGGTGGTTTGTTCATATGTGGAGCAATTTTACTTATTTGCTCACATCTACAATCGAAAAAATGGCCAGTTTGTTTGTTAATAGAATCTTGTGCCCATTGTAAGTTGTAATAATCTTTGTTATCTGTATCGCCTGTAATTCTATAATATTTTATTCCTGTGTGAACTCTAACACCATTGTGAGCTATATATGGTTTTATATAATCATAATCTGTTTCATAACCTATATCTCTATAAAATTCTCTATAGTTATAATCTCCTGGATAACCGTTTATAGAACTCCAAACTTGTCGAGAAGATTCTGTATCTCTACCAAATGCAACAACTCCTGTTGGAGAAACTATTGGAGCAAAAGTACCATAAATAGGAGTAGGATCTGCATATAAAATTCCATGAGTTTCAGTTATAACATATTCAATACCAAACTCTTTTAAGTATTTATCAGCTTCTGGAACATAGCCACATTCAGGAAGCCAAATTCCACGAGGTTGTTTTCCAAAATATTTTTTATAAGTTTCTACACCAACTGCAATTTGAGCTTTAACTGTATTTTCATTAACATATAAAATAGGAAAATAACCATGTGTAGCACCACAGGTTATTATTTCTAAAACCCCAATATCTTGAAAATGCTTAAAAGCTTCTATTAAATTACAATTATATACATCTTTAAATAAATGCAAATCGTTTGAATATCTATTAAAATAATATTTTGAAAGTTCATTTAATCTATTATCGTAGGTAGTTCTTTTAACTTCTTTTGTAGCAAGTTCAATATGTTGTTTTAAATATTTTATATATTTTCTTTGTAAACATTTGTTATCTAACATATTTAAAAGTGGAGGAGTAAGAGACATTGTTATTCTAAAATCTACATTTTCATCCACTAATTTTTGAAAGTTTGTAAGAAGTGGAATATAAGTTTCTGAAATTGCTTCAAAAAGCCATTGCTCCTCTAAATAATCATCACTTTCGGGATGATGTATAAATGGAAGATGAGCATGTAAAACAAAACTTACATATCCTTGTGGGTTTGTATTCATAGTTGGTCTCCTTTAAAATTTAGATGATGGGTTATTAATAAATTCGTTATCTTTATAGAATATATTATATATTTCTTTTGTACCAAAGATTTTATTAATATTTTTAGGTACTTTAACATTTTTAGTGCTATTTGTTTTTACGTTTTTAAAAGTAACGTAATCTGGAAGTTTTTCAAGTAAAACATGGTCATTTGGAGCTTCCAATTCATTAGATTTTGAAATATAAATATATTCTGGTTCCTTATTTGGAATATATTTTTTTCTATCTAGTTCTATTTCATATTGACATTTACTATCGTTTACGTGTAAATACCAACAATTTGCAAAGTCATTAATCTCAACTTCGAAATAATAATTCATAGTTATGTTATGAACTTTTAAAATAGGAGTTGAAGTTTCAAAGAAATTATCTCCAAATTTCTCTTTATACATTTTTCTATCATCATCAGAAATTTCCCAATAAACAAATAATGTTTCAGGAGTTTGAGCCAAAAGTTTTACAACAGTTTTATTATAATTAAAAGGTAAATCATAATATTCAGACAAAAACTCATTTCTCTTTTTAGTTGTTGTAGATTTTTTATCTATGATTTCCTTTGTAGGCTTACGACCTCTACGAGATGTAGACTTTTTTTCATTAATTTCTTTTTTTGATGTAGAGGTCAGAGTTTTAGGTGATTCGTTTAATTTTGATGTTGTTACTTTTGCTTTCTTTGATGAAGTCTTTTTCTTTTCTGTTTTTGCAAATACAGATTTTTTATCTGTGATACTATTTTTTGCTTTGCGACCTCTATGATTTTCTTTTTTTACATCTTTTTTTTCAACTAATTCTTCTTTATCTTTTGCTTTTCTTGGCATTAAATTTCCTCCTTAGTAACCGAACATAAAATTATCTTTTATATAGTATATCAAAATGAAAATTAATTCAAGAGAAAAACGACTTTTTTTAACAAAAAAATTAATAAAAATAATTTGGAATTTATAAAAGATTTAAATAATTTTGATTAGAAAAAAATATATGATATAATGTCAATACAAAAAAATTAAAAACACTCTTGCAATACCAAAAAAATTGGTATAGAATGAATTTGCCTAAAAAAGGCAATAATATAATTACAAAAGATGTAAAAAATATACATCGAGATAGGAGGAATTTGTATGTCAGTTAAAGTGGCAATAAATGGATTTGGACGTATAGGACGTCTAGCTTTTAGACAAATGTTTACAGCAGAAGGGTATGAAATAGTTGCAATAAACGACTTAACAAGCCCAGATATGCTTGCACATTTATTAAAATATGATTCAGCACAAAAAAGATTTGAAAAGGCAGATACAGTAGTTGCAGGAGAAGATTCAATTACAGTTGATGGAAAAACTATAAAAATATATGCAGAAAAAGATGCAGCAAATTTACCTTGGGGTGAAATTGGTGTAGATGTTGTATTAGAATGTACAGGTTTCTATACAACAAAAGAAAAAGCACAAGCACATATTGATGCAGGAGCTAAAAAAGTTGTTATTTCAGCACCAGCTGGTAAAGACTTAAAAACAGTTGTATTTGGAGTTAACGAAAATATATTAACAGCAGATGATAAAATAATTTCAGCTGCATCTTGTACAACAAACTGTTTAGCCCCAATGGCAAAAGCATTAAACGATTATGCACCAATTCAATCTGGTATAATGACAACAGTTCATGCTTATACAGGAGATCAAATGCTATTAGATGGTCCACATAGAAAAGGAGATTTAAGAAGAGCAAGAGCTGCAGCAGTAAATATTGTTCCAAACTCTACAGGAGCTGCAAAAGCTATAGGTCTTGTTATTCCAGAATTAAATGGAAAATTAATTGGTTCAGCACAAAGAGTTCCAGTACCAACAGGTTCAACAACAATTTTAGTTGCAGTAGTTAAAGGAGAAAACATTACAGTAGATTCTATAAATGCTGCAATGAAATCAGAGGAAAGTGAATCTTTTGGATATACAGATGAATTATTAGTATCATCAGATGTTGTAGGAATGAGATATGGTTCTTTATTCGACAGCACACAAACAATGGTTACAGAAATAGGAAATGGTTTATATCAAGTTCAAGTAGTTGCTTGGTATGACAATGAAAATTCTTATACAAGTCAAATGGTAAGAACTATAAAATATTTTGCAGAAATTTAAAACGAATTGAAATCGGCAATTTTTGAAGAATAAGAGAAATTAATTATATAAGTAGTGGCGGTCATTGACCGCCATAAAGAAAAAATATAAAAGGCGACCAATGGTCGCCCATACAATGTATTAGAAATTTAATGTTAATTATTATTTTGGTTCTAAATAAATCTTATATAATTTGTTATAATAAACAAAAAAATTAAAATGAAAGGGCATGGTGCAATCGTGCCCAAAAAACTTTTAAAGAACACTTGAAATGTGTTCTTTTTTGATATACAATGGTATCGATTATTGAAAATTTGTAAATACTGTAAATAAAAGTATTTTCAAAGAAAAATAGGAGGTTTTTATTATGAATAAAAAAACTGTAAGAGATATTGATTTAAAAGACAAAAAGGTATTTTTAAGATGTGATTTTAATGTACCAATGGATGAAAACAAAAATATAACAGATAATAGAAGAATTGTATCTTCAATTCCTACTATAAAATATTTATTAGATAATAATTGTGCTGTTATATTAGCTTCTCATTTAGGAAGACCAAAAGGAGAAGTTAATCCAGATTTTTCATTAGCACCAGTTGCTAAAGAATTATCTAAACAATTAGGAAAAGAAGTTATAATGGCAAAAGATGTTATAGGAGAAGATGCAAAAACAAAAGCTGCTAACTTAAAAAATGGAGAAGTAATGTTATTAGAAAACGTTAGATTCCATAAAGAAGAAACAGATAATGATGAAGCGTTTGCTAAGGAATTAGCTTCTATGGCAGAAGTATATGTAAACGATGCTTTTGGTGCAGCTCATAGAGCACATGCTTCAACTGCAGGAATTGCTAAATTCTTACCAGCAGTTGCAGGATTTTTAATAGAAAAAGAACTTAAAGTTTTAGGAGATACAATAAATAATCCTAAAAGACCTTTTGTTGCTATATTGGGTGGTGCAAAAGTTTCAGATAAAATTGGAGTTATCGACAGCTTATTAGATAAAGTAGATACATTAATGGTAGGTGGAGGAATGGCCTACACATTCTTCAAAGCACAAGGATATGGTGTAGGAAATTCTTTATGCGAACCAGATAAAGTAGATTTAGCTTTAGCAGCAATGAAAAAAGCAAAAGAAAAAGGAGTTAAATTTATATTACCAGTTGATACAAAAGTAGGTAAAGAATTTAAACCAGATACAGAAAGTAAAACTGTAGCTTGGACAGAAATACCAGACGATTGGGAAGGATTCGATATTGGAGAAAAAACAATAAAAATGTTTATAGAAAATCTTCAAGGAGCAAAAACTGTAATTTGGAATGGTCCAGTTGGACTTTCAGAATTTGACCAATTTGCAATAGGAACAAACTCAATAGCAAAAGCACTTGCAGAATTAGAAGATGCAACAACAATTATAGGTGGTGGAGATTCAGCAGCAGCAGTAGAAAAATCTGGATTAGCAGATAAAATGACACATATATCTACAGGTGGTGGAGCTTCATTAGAATTTTTACAAGGTAAAAAATTACCTGGAATAGAATGCCTATTAGATAAATAATAAATAGCTAATGAATTTTTGTAAAAAGTAGGGGCACGGTGCTCCGTGCCCAAAAAAATTAAAAACGGTGGAATTTATGAATAATTTTAAAAATAGAATAAGACTGAATTCTACAGAAGATGAAATCGTAAATTATTATGATAAAAACGGAAAAAAAATAGGAACAATTGAAAGAGAAGAAGGTATCGAAAAAGGCCTTCTTCTTAAAGCTGTGCAAATTTGGATAATAAATCCAGAAACAAAACAAGTTTTAATGCAAGAAAGAAGTCATAAAAAAGTAAATGACCCAGGAATGATAGATGTAAGTGCTTCTGGACATGTTCAAACAGGAGAAGTACCAATGCAAGCTATTATAAGAGAAGGAAAAGAAGAACTTGGTGAAAGAGCTTTTGAAAAATTAATTCCTACTATAAAAAAAATAAATGAATTTGAAATTGACTTTTCAAAGAATGGAAGAAAAGGAAAATATTTAACATATGAATATTTAGCGTATTCTTGTGAGAAACTAGAAGCATATACAAAACAAGATAGCGAAGTAGAAAAATTATTTTTTATGGATTATGAAAAAGTAAAAAAAATGATAATAAATAAAGAAAAAAATTGTAGAATTCCATATAATAAAGATACAAAAAAATTATTAGAATTAATTGATAATGAACTATATGGAGAAATACAATTAACTAAGGAGGAAAAATAAGTGAGAAGAAAAGTAATTGCAGGAAACTGGAAAATGAATATGTTGCCAAACGAGGCTATGAAATTTATAGATGAACTTGCACCATATGTAGAAGATACAGAAGCTGAAGTTATTTTATGCGTGCCATATACAGATTTATTTTACAGTTTACTTGCAGCTCAAAAAACAAAAATAAAAATAGGTGCACAAAATATGCATTATGAAGAAAAAGGAGCATATACAGGAGAAGTTTCTGCACAAATGTTAAAATGCATAAATGTAGAATATGTTATAATAGGACATTCAGAAAGAAGAGAATATTTTGGAGAAACAGATGAAACTGTTAATAAAAAAATAAAAGCAACTTTCAGAACAGGACTTAAACCAATAGTGTGCGTAGGAGAAACACTAAATCAAAAAGAAGAAGGAAAAGCAACAGAAGTAATTACAACACAAACAAGATTGGCATTAGAAAGTTTAACAAATGAACAAGTAGAACACACAATTATAGCATATGAACCAATATGGGCTATTGGAACAGGAAAAACAGCAACAGCAGAAGATGCAAATAATAGTATAAAAGAAATTCGACAAGAAATTGCAAAAAACTATGGACAAGAAACAGCAAGTAGAGTTATAATCCAATATGGTGGAAGTGTTAAAGCCGTAAATGCAAAAGAGCTATTTTCTATGAGTGATATAGATGGAGCTTTAGTTGGAGGAGCGAGCCTTAACGTAGAAGAATTCTCAAAAATTATAAATTATAATAAATAAAATGTAGGGGTCGACGCCTCTGTCGACCCTTGGTAGAAAGGAAACAAAAAAATGAAAGATAAACTTACAATGCTTATGATTTTAGATGGATTTGGTATAAATGAAAGGGAAGAAGGAAATGCAGTAAAACTAGCCAATACACCTAACATAGATAAACTAATGAAAACATGCCCTGTAACAGAAATTCATACAAGTGGATTAGATGTAGGACTTCCAGATGGACAAATGGGAAATTCAGAAGTTGGTCACACAAATATAGGCGCAGGAAGAATTGTATATCAAGAATTAACAAGAATAACAAAATCTATTGAAGATGGAGATTTCTTTAGTATTCCAGAACTAGTTGAAGCAATAGAAAACTGTAAGAAAAACAATACAAAACTTCATATTTTAGGATTATTATCAGATGGTGGAGTTCATTCTCACATGAGACATTTATTTGCATTATTAGAACTTGCAAAAAGAAAAGATTTTGAAGATGTTTATATACACTGTTTCTTAGATGGTAGAGATACACCACCAGCATCAGCAGAGAATTATATACTAAAATTAGAAGAAGTAATAAAAGAAAAAGGTGTTGGAAAAATAGCATCTATATCTGGAAGATTTTACAGCATGGATAGAGATAAAAGATGGAACAGAATACAAAAAGCATATAATGCAATGGTAAATGGAGAAGGAATAAAAGCTGCAAGCAGTATTTCCGCAATAGAAGCTTCATATCAAAAAGAAGTATTTGACGAATTTGTAGAACCAACAGTAATTTGTAATGGAGAAGAACCAGTAGCAACAATATCTGAAAAAGACTCTGTAATATTCTTTAACTTTAGACCAGATAGAGCAAGAGAAATTACAAGAACATTAGTAGATAATGACTTTAATGAATTTGAAACAAAAAAATTAGATTTATATTATGTATGTTTCACACAATACGATGAAACAATGCCAAATGTAAAAATTGCATTTAAGCCAACAAAATTAGTAAACACATATGGAGAATATGTAAGTAAACACGGTTTAAAACAATTAAGAATTGCAGAAACAGAAAAATATGCACATGTTACATTTTTCTTTAATGGTGGAGAAGAAAAACAATATGAAGGAGAAGACAGAATATTAGTACCATCACCAAAAGTAGAAACATATGATATGCAACCAGAAATGAGTGCAAATGAAGTAACAGACAAAGTTGTAGATGCAATAAATTCAAAAAAATATGATACAATAATTTTAAACTATGCAAACCCAGATATGGTTGGGCATACAGGAAGTTTAGAAGCTGCAATAAAAGCAGTAGAAACAATAGATAACTGTGTTGGAAGAGTTGTAGAAGCTGTAAATGCACAAGAAGGAATTTTATTAATTACAGCTGATCATGGAAAT
The DNA here is from genome assembly GCA_905200315.1 of uncultured Clostridium sp. The sequence goes on along the minus strand of CAJKKA010000002.1, from coordinate 17,320 downwards.
TCTGAACAAATGATAGATTATAAAACAGGAGAGCCACATACAGCTCACACAACAAATCCTGTTCCACTAATATTAGTTGGAAAAGATGATGTTAAATTAAAATCTGGTAAACTTGCAGATTTAGCACCAACAATGCTAGATTTAATGAACTTAAGTAAACCAGAAGAGATGACAGGTGAAAGTCTATTAGTTAAATAAATGTATAATTGTAAAATACAATATTAATGTTTAAACTACATTTGGGTACTGCAGGTATAAGTTGTAAGTACTCAAATGCAATTAATTTTTTATTCATTAATATAGAGGATACATTTAGGGGGATGTAATTTTGGAAACATCATTAACAATGAAGAAAATTTATATGGATATACAAGAAAAGCTATATTATATGATACCAGAAAAATGGGATTCAATTTTTTTATATGCATCTATATTTGAGGGAATTCAAAATTTAGAAACAGGTGAAATGTTCTTTTATTATTTTCCAAAGGGAATTTTAAGGAAGGAACCTGTAAATGTATATGAAATACCAAACAAATTTAATATAGAAGAAGATGAATATTTAAAATTAACAGACGAGCTTTACGAAAAAATAAAAAAATTAAAAGAAGAATTTGTAAGGGTAAACAAAAAAAATTGGACCAATATTACAATATCAATACAAAACTATAGATTTATGGTTGAATATGATTATGAAGATTTAAAAACATGTGAATTTAATAGTTATGAAAGACATATAATATGGAGATATATTCATTTAAAAACAGGATTAAATACCTATAATAAAAAAGAACGTAAGATTATAAATTCTTATTTAGAAAAATGTAAGTACAACGGAAAAGTTATAGATAGGTATATTGAAGGTATATACAGGAATAGAATTCATAATGTAATAAATTATAACAAAGAAGATAAAAAAGTTGATGAACTAAAATATATAGAATCAAATAAGAAAAATGAAAAGCAAAAAATTGAAGGAAAAAAGACAGTAAATCAAATTTTAAGATATTAATTTTGCTAGTATTAACTAGCATATGAAATAAAATAATATAACATTGAAAGGAGCTAATGAAAATGATTTATTCAAAAGAATTAGAAAATATGTGTGTTGTAAAAAAAGGAGTAGACCATGGACCAGCACCAATTCCAGAAGAAGGAAAATGGGTTAAAGCTAAAGAAATAAAAGATATTTCAGGATTAACACATGGTATAGGATGGTGTGCACCACAACAAGGAGCTTGTAAATTAACATTAAATGTAAAAGACGGAATAATACAAGAAGCATTAATAGAAACAATAGGATGTTCAGGAATGACACATTCAGCTGCAATGGCAGGAGAAATTTTAACAGGAAAAACAATATTAGAAGCATTAAATACAGACTTAGTATGTGATGCAATAAATACTGCTATGAGAGAATTATTCTTACAAATTGTATATGGAAGAACACAAACAGCTTTCTCAGAAGGAGGACTTCCAGTAGGAGCAGGTCTTGAAGACCTTGGAAAAGGACATACAAGCCAAGTTGGTACAATATATTCAAGTACATTAAAAGGACCAAGATACTTAAATCTAGCAGAAGGATATATAGTTGAAATTGGTTTAGATAAAGATGACCAAATAATAGGTTACAAATATGTTCATTTAGGAAAAATGATGGATAACATTAAAGCAGGAATTGATCCTAAAGAAGCAATAGAAAAAGCTTCTGGTACATATGGAAGATTTGATGAAGCGGTTAAGAAAATTGACCCTCGTGAAGCTTAAAAACAAATGAAAAGTAGCATATTGAGTTGTCAAATTATTAAATTTTAAAATAATAGTAATTATATTAGAAGTTGGAAATTAGAAGTTAGAGGTTAGAAAAGTAACCTCCAACCTCAAATCTCAAACTTCCAACATCTAAATACATTTTTTAATATTTATTTTGATAATTAAAAAGTAGGGGTTAGCATTTTTTGGGAAACCCAAAATGGGGATAATATAATGAAAAAGTTTGGATTAGATGAAAAAGTTATAGAGGAAATAGTTAAAGTTATTGCAAATTATGCAGAAGTTGAAAAAGCCGTAATATTTGGTTCAAGAGCAAGAGGCGATTATAGAGACGGTTCTGACATAGATATAGCATTATTTGGTAATAGTTTAACACATTCAATTAATACAAATATTTTTTACGAAATTGATAATTTATATATTGTTTATAAAGTAGATTTAATTAATTTTAATTCTTTAGAAAAAGAGGATAAATTAAAAGAAAATATATTAAGAGAAGGGGTTGAAATATATGCCAAATAATTTAATTCAAAGTTATGAAGTGTTTATAAATGCACATAAAAAACTAACAGAATTTATTGAAACAGATAATAATTCTGATAAAGATAGAGCTGCAATTATACATGCTTATGAATACACATTTGAATTATGGTGGAAATTTTTGCAAAGGTATTTACAAGATTATGAAACTGTAACTGAATATGGCCCAGGTGCTACGATTAGAAATGCTTTTCAATTTGGAATAATTGAAGAAGGACAAAAATATATGGATATGTTAAGAGATAGAAATTTAATATCTCATACATATAAAGAAAACACAGCGATTGAAATACATCAAAGAATAAAAGAACAACATATACAAACATTAAATAACTTTATAAAAGAATTTAATAAAAAAATAAGCTTATAAAAATAAGGAGGAATAAAAATGGCAGTAACATTTGAAAGTTATGAAAGAAGAATAAATCAAATTAAACCAGTAATGGAAAAATACGGAATTAAAGATTTTGAAGATGCATTAAAAATATGCACAGATAAAGGATTTAATCCATATGAAATAGTAAAAGGAGTTCAACCAATTTGTTTTGAAAATGCAGCTTGGGCATATACTCTAGGTGCAGCTATTGCAATAAAAAAAGGTTGCACAAAAGCAGCTGACGCAGCAAAAGCAATAGGAGAGGGATTACAAGCATTCTGTATACCAGGTTCAGTTGCAGATGATAGAAAAGTTGGATTAGGACATGGAAACTTAGCATCAATGTTATTATCTGAAGATACAAAATGTTTTGCATTCTTAGCAGGACATGAAAGCTTTGCAGCAGCTGAAGGAGCTATTGGTATAGCAAAATCAGCTAACAAAGTTAGAAAAGAACCATTAAGAGTAATCTTAAATGGACTTGGAAAAGATGCAGCACAAGTAATATCAAGAATAAACGGATTTACATATGTAAAAACAGATTTCGACTTCTTCACAGGAAAAGTAAACATTGTAGAAGAAATAAAATATTCAGAAGGAGAAAGAAGTCAAGTTAGATGCTATGGAGCTAACGACGTTAGAGAAGGTGTAGCAATAATGTGGATGGAAGATGTTGACGTATCAATCACAGGAAACTCAACAAACCCTACAAGATTCCAACACCCAGTAGCAGGAACATACAAAAAAGAAAGAATAGAAGCAGGTAAAAAATACTTCTCAGTAGCTAGTGGTGGTGGAACAGGAAGAACATTACACCCAGACAATATGGCAGCGGGACCAGCTTCATATGGAATGACAGACACAATGGGAAGAATGCACTCAGATGCACAATTTGCAGGAAGTTCATCAGTACCAGCACACGTAGAAATGATGGGACTAATCGGAATGGGAAATAACCCTATGGTTGGAGCATCAGTTGCAGTAGCTGTAGCAGTAGAAGAAGCAATGAAATAAAAATTATGAGTCGTCACTTGCGACGACTCATAATCATATTGGGGTATCGCCAAGCGGTAAGGCATCGGACTCTGACTCCGACATGCGTAGGTTCGAATCCTACTACCCCAGCCAAAAAGCAATTACTTTAAATATAAGGTAATTGCTTTTTTATATTATAAGAAATTTCTGTTTTTGATGTAGGGGTCGGCGTCCCCGACGACCCGCGTGGCGAAGCCTTTTTTAATTCCATTATTGACATTTTTTTACTATATGTTATATTATAATAACAATTTTGAAAATTGAAAAAATTACAGAATAGAGTTAATAAAATTAAAACGGAAAAATTTATACATAAATTTTTACAATTTTATGAGTTTATAATACTTAATTTGGGTTATTATTTAGAAATTAAAAAGATAATGTTATTTAATTTTGAAAATGTATGCGAATATTATTATCCATTTTCTAGTAAATATGCAGGTATTAATAATTATAATAGTTATAGTTGTGTATTAGGAAAAATAAATAAAAAAGAAATTAAACAAATCTATAAAAATTGGCTACAATTAAGAAAAAATACTCATAATATTTATGATACATTTATGAATGTATTTTCTGTAAAATATTTTATAGAAATTGCATTAAGCACTGTTACAAATTGTATGGAGGGATATTATAAATGTATTCATAAATCCACTTTAAAAAAGACTATTAGGGATAAGTTTGGAAAAACTAAAATGAAAGAAAAGGATTTTAAAGACATAATGAAAGAATATCTAAATTCTAATGATGGAAAGATTATATTTACTAGTAAAGATAGACAAGGACTAAAAATATATACAAAACTTACTAATCATAGAAATTATTTTGCACATTTAGATAAAAATAAAAAACGATTTTATGGAGATAGTAATTTGTATATGCTATTAAAGATTAAGTTATTGTTTAGAACAAGTATGTTAAACGATATTAATCAAAATATAGAAATAGATAACCTTAAGAAATGTATAAAAGATATTGAAGAAAATATAGAATTGAAAAATGGAGCGTGATTATATGAAAAACATAGAAACAAACAGAATTGAAAATAAAGAACAGTTAAATGAAGATTTCGAACAAGAGGTTATTGCATTTCTTAATTATAAGGAAGGTGGAATAATTTATGTTGGAATAAATAAAAATGGACAAGTTGCTGGCATTCAAGATATAGATTTAACACAGTTACAAATTAAAGATAGAATAAAAAATAATATACAACCTTCAACCTTAGGATTGTTTGATGTAATTGTGGAAACAATAGATGACAAAGAGGTAATAAAAATTGTTATTTCAAGTGGAACGGAAAAACCATATTATTTAAGAAAAAAAGGAAGAACGACTGAAGGATGTTATATTAGAATTGGTAGTAGTAAAGAAAGAATGACCGAGAGAATGATTGAAGAAATGTTTGCTAGACGAATAAAAAATTCTTTAAAAGAAATAGAATCTCCTAGACAAGATTTAACATTTAGACAGTTGAAAATTCATTATGAAGGGAATGGAATGATTCTAAATGATAATTTTGCTAGAAACTTAAACTTACTAACTGATGAAGGAAAATATAACTATAATGCTTATTTACTTGCTGATGAAAATAATATATCAATAAAACTTGTTAAATATTTAGGAACAAATAAAATGGAATTAATAGAAAACCAAGAATATGGTTATTGTTGTTTAATAACTGCTACCCAGAGAATTTTAGATAGGCTTACAGCGGAAAATACTGTTTATGCAAAAATTGAATATAATGGTAGAAAAGAAGTAGAAATGATAGACAGTAAAGCATTAAAAGAAGCCATTATAAATGCAATGGTACATAGTGATTACACTTTAACTACAACACCAATAATTGAACTTTATTCTGATAGAATTGAAATTACATCAGGAGGAGGATTACCACAAGGTTTATCACAAGAAGAATTTTTAGAAGGTGTTACTGCTCCAAGAAATAAAGAACTTATTAGAGTGTTTAAGGATGTGGATTTAATTGAAAATATAGGTTCTGGAGTATTAAGAATATTAGATGCTTACGATAAAAGTTGCTTTAAATTTATGGAACATTTTTTAAGAGTTTCTTTTAAATATAAAGAAAATCCTTTTGAATATGATGATACTGCTAAGATAAAAGGCAGTAAGTTAGGCGGTAAGTTGGCAGTAAGTGAAGAAGAAATTTTAAAATTGTGCAGAGTAGAAAAATCGTTGAAGGAAATAACAAAATATTTTGGCTACAAAGATGTATATAAATTTAAAAATAAATATATAAATCAATTATTGAAACAGAATAAATTGAAAATGACTATTCCAGATAAACCAAAAAGCAAAAATCAAAAATATATTACAATTTAGAATAGAAATACAGCGAGATACCTGTTAATTTTATAAAGATGCGTGAGATATATTAAGTAAAATACGAAAATCTAATAATAATTATATTATAAAATTACCTCTAATACTAGTAACTTATATAAAGGTATGATAAAATACTTTACAAATGCTAGTAAAACTAGCTAGAAGAACTTAAAAAATAGTTTTTCAGCAGTCTCTTATTTTTAATAATTTCCTTTTTATCTTAAAAAAATAGAAAATTAAGATAATAATAAAAAAAATTAAACTGACAGGTCAGTTTAATTTTTTTTTGCCTCAAATTATGGTATAAAATTTTCTGTTGGAGGTTTTTATGTATAAAAATAATAATGTAAAAATAGAAAATTTAAAAGAAATGCTTGAGAAGTCTGGTAAATTATATGGAGATAAACAAGCATATAAAATAAAAATAGATAAAGAAAAATATATTACATATACACATGCGGAAATTAGAGAAAGTATAAATGCTTTGGGAACTGCACTAATAAATTTAGGTCTTAAAGATAAAAGAATTGCAGTAATTGGTGAAAATAGATTAGAGTGGGAACTTGCTTATTTAGCTGTTGTTTGTGGTACAGGTGTTGTAGTTCCTTTTGATAAGTCTTTACCAGAAAATGAACTAAGAGATGTAATTGAAAGGTCAGAAGTTGAAGCTATTTTTTATTCTGCAAAGTATGAAGCTACTTTAGAAAAAATAAAAGCAGAGGGCGTTGGAAAATTAAAACATTTAATATCAATGGATTTAGAAAAACATTCAAATGGAAATTATTCGCAAAAAGAGTTAATAAAAAGTGGAAAAGAACTATTAAAAGATGGAAATAAAGAATTTATAAATGCAAAAATAGATAACGAAAAAATGAGCATAATGCTATTTACTTCTGGAACAACATCTAAGTCTAAAATTGTTGCATTATCACATAAAAATATATGCACAAATTTAATGGACATTGCAGAAGTTTTAGATGTTAATTCAAGTGATGTATTTTTATCTTTTTTACCATTGCATCATGTTTTTGAATGCACTGTAGGATTTTTATTTTCACTATATGTTGGAGCGAAAACTGTATTTTGTGATGGAATAAGACACATACCAGAGAATTTAAAAGAATATAAAGTATCTGTAATGGCTTGTGTTCCTGCAATATATGAACGATTATTTAAAATAATAAGAAAACACCTTAGTGAGAATGGTAAGCTTGAAGAAATTCTTGAAAAAGAAGAATTATTAAAAAATGCAAGTATGGAAGAAAAAAGAAAAGCATTTGATAAAATACACAAACTATTTGGTGGAAATATAAAGCTATTTATAAGTGGAGCGGCAAGTTTAGATGCAGAAATAGAGCAAAAATTTAGAAATTTAGGATTTAATTTAGTTCAGGGGTATGGTTTAACAGAAACTTCTCCAGTAGTTGCAATAGGTACAAAGGAAAATTACAAAGTTGGTTCAATAGGAAAAACAGTTCCAAGTGTAGAAGCGAAAATTATAAATCCAAATAGAGAAGGAACAGGCGAATTAATAGTAAAAGGACCAAGTATAATGCTTGAATATTATAAAAATAAAAAAGCTACAAATGAAGCGGTAATAGATGGTTGGTTCTATACAGGAGATTTAGCAAGAATAGATGAAGATGGATTTATATTTATTTCTGGAAGAAAAAAGAGTGTTATTGTTTTAAAAAATGGAAAAAATATCTTTCCAGAAGAAATGGAAGGATTAATAAATAAAATTGAGGGAGTAGAAGAATCTTTTATATATGGAAAGCAAATATCAGAAGATAAAAATGATATAAAAATAAATGCATTAATTGTATATGACGAGGAAACTGTAAAAAATGCATATAAGGTAGAAAATGAAGAAGAAATTTATAAAGCAATAAGCGGAAAAATAAAAGAATTAAATAAATTAATGCCACAATATAAGGCAATAAGAGGAATAAAAATAACAACAAAACCTTTAATAAAAACAACAACAAATAAAATAAAAAGGCAGGCAAATTTAGATGAAATTAAAAAATTTACAAACTAAATATTTAGCAAGAAAATGCGAATACTTTGAAACAATAGATTCAACCCAAAGTGAAATATATAGAAGAATAAATTCAAAAATTGAAAATGGAGAAACAGTAATAGCAAATTTACAAACAAACGGAAATGGCACTCATGGAAGAAAGTGGTACACAGATGAAGGTGGAAGTATAGCTTTTTCAATGTATATAGAAACAAATTGTAATATAAAAAAATTAGATGGAATTACAATAGAAATTGCAAAAATTATATTAGAAATATTTAAAGAAAAATATAATATAGAACTTTCAATAAAAGAGCCAAATGACATTGTTTATAATAGCAAAAAAATAGGTGGAATTTTAACAGAAAGTAAAATGAGTGGAGAAATTGTTAAGTATTTAGTTGTAGGAATTGGAATTAATACAAATAAAACAAAATTTAATAAAGAAATAAAAAACGTTGCTACATCTATAAAAAATGAATTTAATATTGAGGTTGATAATTTTGATTTTATTGCTGAATTTTGTAACAGATTTGAAAGAATTTTAGGAGGAGTTTAAATGAAAATTGCATTTTTGTTTCCTGGGCAAGGTGCTCAAAAAGTTGGAATGGGTAAAGATTTATATGATGATTATGAAGAAGTAAGAAATGTTTTTATAAAGGCTTCAGAATTTTCTAAAATTGACATTGCAACTTTATGTTTTAATGGAATTAGAAAAGAATATACAGGTGAATATACTGAAACAGAAGAAATAGGAGAAGATTTAATAAAAACAGAAAATACACAACTTGCAATAGCTACATTAAGTTTGGCAATTTTAGAAATATTAAAAAGAGAAGATATAAATGCTCAAATAGCTTGTGGACTAAGCTTAGGAGAATATCCTGCATTAATTTACGGTGGATTTATTAATTTTGAAGATGGAATAAAACTCTTAAAAGAAAGAGGCTATTTAATGCAAAATAAATTACCAAAAAAGGAATATTTAATGGCTGCAGTAATTGGGTTAAATTCAAAAAATATTGAAGATATATGTATGGAAATAAGAAAACAAAATAAATTTGTTGTTCCATCTAATTATAATTATCAAAATCAAACAGTTATATCTGGAGAGAAAGAAGCTGTAGAAGAGGCGTGTGAAATATTAAAAAACAAAGGAGCCAAAAAAGTTGTATTACTAAAAACAAGTGGACCATTTCATACAAGTGAATTAGAAGAAGCAAAAGAATTATATAAAAAAGAGTTAGAAAAAATTACATTCAACAAAGAAAGTAAAAAAACTAAAGTAATAAAAAATATAGACGGTACATTTTATTCTGAAAAAGATAATATGGTTGAAACATTATCAAATCATATAGTAAGTCCTGTAAGATTTGATAAAACAATAAGATTAATGGAACAAAATGGAATAGATACATATGTAGAAATTGGACCTGGAAAATCTTTATCTGGATTTATAAAAAAAGAAGTAAAAGATGCAAAAATAATTAATATATGTGATGTAAAAACATTAAAACAAGCAATAGATTTTTTTAAAACTGACCATTCAGACTAATGTAAAAAAATAAAAAAACAATTAAAATGTAAAAAGCAAAAATAAAAATTAGGAGGAAGTATGGAAGAAAAAAAGGTAGCTATAATTACTGGTGGATCAAGAGGAATAGGAAAAGAAATTGCAAAAAAATTTGCGAAGGAAAATTATAATTTAGTTATAAATTATGTATCAGAAAAAACAAATACTGAAGAACTTAAAAAAGAATTTGAAGCATTTGGAGCAGAAGTTTTATTTATAAAAACAAATGTAACATCTTATGAAGAATGTGAAAAAATGGCAAAAGATGCAATAAATAAATTTGGGAAAATAGATGTATTAGTAAACAATGCTGGTGTAACAAAAGATAGCTTGTTATTACGAATGAAAGAAGAAGATTTTGATACAGTAATAAATGTAAATTTAAAAGGAACATTTAATGTTACAAAAGCTTGCATACCATATATGATGAAAAAGAAAAGTGGAAAAATTGTTAATATATCATCTGTTGTTGGAATTTCTGGGAACAGTGGTCAAGCAAATTATGCAGCATCTAAAGCTGGAATAATAGGCTTTACTAAAAGTGTTGCAAAAGAATTAGCAAGTAGAAATATATTAGCAAATTGTGTAGCACCAGGCTATATTGCAACAGATATGACAAATGGATTATCAGATGCAGTAAAGGAAAGTATTAATAATCAAATACCATTAAAAAGAGTAGGAATGCCAGAGGAAGTAGCAAAAGCAGTGTACTTCCTTGCAAGTGAGGAAAATTCATATATAACGGGGCAGGTTTTGAATGTTGATGGCGGAATGCTTATTTAAAACAAATGAAAAACTTCGTATTACGTCGTTAAATTAACAATAAAAATCCTCAACGTGCAAAAAGCACGCCTCCGGTATTTTATTGTTAATTTGCCTAGTACTACTTGTTTTTGATTTGTTTTTGAAGTAGGGGCATACTGCCCGTAATAAAAATATAAAAGGATTGTGAGAAATGGAAAGAAGAGTTGTTATAACAGGTTTAGGAGCTATAACTCCTATTGGAAATAATGTTGAAGAATTTTGGGATGGAATTAAATCTGGAAGATGTGGAATTGATAAAATTAAGAATTTTGATACATCAAATTTTAAAGTGAAAATTGCAGGTGAAGTTAAAAATTATAATCCAGAGGATTATTTTGATAGAAGAAGTGCTCGTAGATTAGATAAATATTCTCAATTTGCAATTATTGCTGCAAAAGAAGCAATGAAAGATTCTAAAATAACAAAAGAAAATACAGATATGAATAAAGTTGGCGTTTTAATAAGTTCTGGAATTGGAGGACTTGGAACAATAGAAAAAGAAAATAAAATAATGTTAGAAAAAGGTCCAGATAGAGTATCTCCAATGTATATTCCAATGTCTATTGTAAATATGGCAGCTGGAAATGTTGCAATAGAAATAGGAGCAAAAGGGGAATCTATTTCAATAGTTACAGCATGTAGTAGTGGAACTCACTCAATAGGAGAGGCATATAGAATGATAAAACACGGATATGAAGATGTTATTTTTGCAGGAGGTTCAGAAGCTTCAATTACTCCGAGTGGCGTAGCAGGTTTTACAAATATTAAAGCCTTGAATACAACCGAAGATGTAACAAGAGCAAGTATCCCTTTTGATAAAGAAAGAAATGGATTTGTAATTGGCGAGGGTGCAGGAATTTTAGTTTTAGAAGAATATAAACATGCTAAAAAAAGAGGAGCAAAAATTTATGCAGAAGTAGTTGGCTATGGTGCAACATCAGATGCATATCATATAACATCTCCAGCACCAGAAGGAGAAGGTGCTGCAAGAGCAATAACAAGAGCTATTGAAGATGCAAAAATTAAGCCAGAAGAAATTACATATATAAATGCACACGGAACTTCTACCCATTTAAATGATAGTTGCGAAACAATGGCAGTAAAAAAAGCATTTAATGAAGCAAGTAAAAATGTTATGATGAGTTCAACTAAAGGAAATACAGGCCATTTATTAGGTGCAGCAGGAGGTATAGAAGCGGTTGTATGTGCAAAAGCCATAGAAGATAGCTTTGTACCACCTACAATAAATTACAGAATTCCAGATGAAGAATGCGATTTAGATATAGTACCAAACAGAGGAAGAAATGTAGAAATAAAATATGCAATGTCTAATTCCTTAGGATTTGGAGGACATAATGCAAGTATAATCTTAAAAAAGATATAATTTTTAGGAGGAAGAAATGGATTACGAAGAAATAAAAAAATTAATTAATGATATGGGAAATTCAAATATAGACGAACTAAATATAGAATTTCCAGATGGTATAAAAATTGGAATGAAAAAAAGTGCAAAAAATAATATTAATGAAATAGAAACACAAACTTATACATTTAATCAAAAAGAAAAATCAAATACTATAACAGAAACTAAAAAAGAAGAAATAGAAAACTATAAAATAGTAAAATCTCCAATGGTAGGAACATTTTACTCAAAACCATCTCCAGATGCAAAAGAATATGTAAAAGTAGGAGATAAAGTTTCAAAAGGTGATGTGTTATGCATAGTAGAAGCAATGAAATTAATGAATGAAATAGAATCAGAATTTGATGGAGAAATTATTGAAATAATGGTAAAAGATGGAGAAACCGTAGAATATGGTAAGCCATTATTTAAGATAAAATAAGCAGGTGATAAAAATGTTAAATAAAGAAGAAATAAAAAAAATAATTCCTCAAAGAGATCCATTTTTGATGATTGATGAGGTTGAAAATTTTATACCAGGAGAGAGTGCTATCGCTTATAAAAATGTCAATATAGAAGAATGGTATTTTAAAGGACATTTCCCTGGTAATCCAATAATGCCAGGAGTTTTAATTGCAGAGAGTTTAGCTCAAACTGGAGCAGTGGCTATTTTAAGTGTAGATGAAAATAAAGGAAAAAATGCCTTATTTGGTGGTATTGATAAAATGAGATTTAAAAGACAAGTGATACCAGGAGATAGGCTAAAATTAGAAGTTAAAATTATAAAAAGAAAAGGTCCTATTGGTGTAGGAGAGGCTATAGCTTCTGTTGATGGTAAAGTTGCAGCCAAAGGTGAGCTTACATTTGCTTTAATATAAATTAATTTAAGAGAGGAAAATACAATGAATAAAATTTTAATTGCAAATAGAGGAGAAATTGCTGTAAGAATAATTAGAGCATGTAAAGAAATGAATATAAAAACTGTTGCAGTATATTCTGAAATAGATAAAGATTCACTACATACTAGGCTTGCAGATGAAGCAATATGTATTGGGCCAGCTCCTTCTAATAAAAGTTATTTAAGTTTTAAAAATATTATAGAAGCGGCAAATATAACAGGAAGTGATAGTATTCATCCAGGTTTTGGTTTTCTTTCAGAAAATAGCCAGTTTGCAAGAATATGCGAAGAATCTAATATTAAATTTATAGGGCCTTCTTATAAAGTTATTGAACTTATGGGAAATAAATCTAATGCAAAGGAACTTATGAAAAAAGCTGGTGTTCCAACTGTTCCAGGTTCGGATGGTAGCATAAAAGGAATAAAAGATGCTTTTGAAGTTGCTAAAAAAATAGGGTATCCTGTAATGTTAAAAGCTGCTGCAGGTGGCGGAGGCAAAGGTATTCGTATTGTTAATAATGAAAGAGAATTAGAAAGTAATTACAATATTGTTAAACAAGAAGCAAAAATTTCTTTTAATGATGATGAAATTTATATGGAGAAATTTATAGAAAATCCAAGACATGTTGAAATCCAAATATTAGCTGATGAACATGGAAATGTTATACATTTAGGAGAAAGAGATTGTACTGTTCAAAGAAGACATCAAAAAGTTGTAGAAGAAACACCATCAACAGCAATAGATGAAAAATTAAGAAATAAAATGGGAGAAGCGGCTATAAAAGCAGCAAAAGCAGCCGGTTATACAAGTTGCGGAACGGTAGAATTTTTAGTAGATAAGCATAAAAATTTTTACTTTATGGAAATGAATACCAGAATACAAGTAGAACATCCAATTACAGAAGAAAGAACTGGAATAGATATTGTAAAAAATCAAATAAAAATTGCAGCAGGAGAAGAACTTAAAATAAAGCAAAAAGAAATAGAATTTAAAGGGCATGCAATAGAATGTAGAATAAATGCAGAAAATCCTAGTAAAAATTTTAGACCATGTCCAGGAACAATAACAGGTTTAAATCTTCCAGGAGGAAAGGGGATTAGAATAGACTCTGCAATATATGAAGGATATACAATTCCACCAACATATGATTCTATGATTGCTAAAATTATAGCTTATGGTGCAAATAGGAATGAGGCAATAAGTAAAATGAAACGAGCTTTGGAAGAAACTGTAATAGAGGGTATTGATACTAATATTGATTTTTTACTTGAAATTATTAAGAATAAGAATTTTATTAGGGGAGATTATGATACGTCTTTTATTGAAGTTAATTTTTAATAAAATTTATAACATAAGACAAAATAATAAATTAATCTAAAATTTCATCGAAGCTCCCCATTCACGTCCTTCTAACAAAATTCAAAGAATTTTGAAGAATGCCGGAAAGGTCCCCACTTGCTTCGCGAAATTTAATCTTAATTATTATTTTGTCTTTAAATAGAATATGTCATTATATAAAAAATTAATGTCAAATGTTGTAGGGGTCGGCGTCCCCGACGACCCGTTAAAAAATAATATAAGACAAAATAATGAATTAATAATAAAGAAAGGCTAAAAAATGATTGTTGATAAAATAAAAAAAAGAGAACCAACGGCTAAAAAAATAGAAAATAAGGTTGATATTCCTGTTGGTAAATGGATTAAATGTAATAAATGCAAAGAAATTTTATATAAAGAAGATGTTCGAAATAATATGTCTATTTGCCCAAATTGTGGTGCATATTTTAGAATGCATATTAATAGAAGATTAGAAACAATTATAGATGATGGTACATATAAAAGATTTGACTTAAATATAGATACAAGCAATCCTTTAGAGTTAGAAGATTATACAAAAAAGATAAAAGGTTTAAGAGAAAAAACTGGAATAGAAGAGGCTATAAGTTGTGGAACTGGAAAGATAAATGGTAAAGATGTTGTTATTTGTGTAATGGATAGTGGATTTCTAATGGGAAGTATGGGAGTTGTTGTTGGAGAAAAAATTGCGTATTCTGTAGAACAAGCTATAGAAAGAAAAATTCCTCTTATAATATTTTGCACATCTGGTGGTGCGAGAATGCAAGAGGGAATTATATCGCTTATGCAAATGGCAAAAACAACAGCTGCTATATCGAAATTAAATAAAGCAGGTGGATTATATATTTCAGTATTAACAGATCCTACTTATGGGGGAGTTACGGCATCTTTTGCAAGTATAGCAGATATAGTTCTAGCAGAACCAAAGGCAATGATAGGATTTGCAGGGCAGAGAGTAATAAAACAAACAATAGGAGAAGAATTGCCGGAGGGATTTCAAACAGCAGAATTTTTATTAGAACATGGTTTTATTGATAAAATTGTAGAGAGAAAAAAATTAAAAAACACAATTTCAAAATTAATAGAATTTCATGATTTATATAATTAAAATTAATGTTAAACATTGTAGGGGTCGGCGTCCTCGACGACCCGAAAAAATAGAATAAAAAATAATAAAGTTTAGTTAATTTTTCGGTTGCATTACGTATAAAAAAATTAATGTAAAACGTTGTAGGGGCGGACGCCTTAAGTCCGCCCAAAAATAAATTTTAGATAACAAATGACAAATAAATTGTTTGGTGTCGCAATCCTCGAAATTTAAAATGGTCTGTTGACAATTTGAGTATGCGGGTCGTCGAGGACGCCGACCCCTACAATAAAAATAGAAAAATCTTATAATGCAAAATGAAAAATCTAAATTAAAAGGAGAAAATCTAAATGAAAAATTTAACTGCCTGGGATAGGGTTCAAATAGCAAGGTCTCCAGAAAGAAAAACATCACTAGACTATATAGAAAACATATTTGATGATTTTTTTGAGCTTCATGGAGATAGAAATTGCAAAGATGATAAATCAATAGTATGTGGTTTAGCAAAAATAGGTAATCAAAATTTTACAGTAATTGCAGAGCAAAAGGGTAGAAATACGAAAGAAAATATTGAAAGAAATTTTGGAATGCCAAATCCGGAAAGTTACAGAAAAGCAATTCGTTTTATGAATCAAGCTGAAAAATTTAATAGACCTGTTATAACATTTATTGATACAAAAGGAGCATATCCTGGAGTTGAAGCAGAAAAGAAAGGTCAAGGAGAGGCTATTGCAAGTTCAATGCTAAAAATGTGTGAGCTTAAAGTTCCTATAATAGCAATAGTAATAGGAGAAGGCTCTTCTGGTGGGGCTTTAGCTTTGGGCGTAGGCAATAAAGTTTTTATGCTTGAAAATGCAATATATTCAATACTTTCTCCGGAAGGTTATGCAAGTATTTTATGGAAAGATGCAAGTAGAGCAAAAGAAGCAGCAGAAAAAATGAAATTAACCGCAAAAGACTTGTATGAATTAAAAGTTATTGATAAAATAATTAGAGAAGATAATGTGAATTTTGAAAATATTTGCGAAAATATAAAAAAAGAAATAATAAAAAATATAAATAAAATGAATAAACTTTCTAAAGAAGAATTAGTAAATGATAGATATAATAAATTTAGAAATATGGGAGAATACATAGCTAAATAAAAGGAGTTTTATAATGATTTTAAAAGGTAAAAAAATATTAATAATGGGTGTAAGGAATAAATGGAGCATTGCTTGGGGAGTTGCTCAATCTGCAATAGAAAATGGAGCAGAGGTAATTTTTACACACAATACTCCAGAAAGTGGAGAGAAAACAGAAAAATTAATAAAAGATATTCCAGGTGCTAAAACATATGCATGTGATGTTTCAAGTGATGAGTCTATTAAAAATGCTTTTGAAATAATATTAAAAGAAAACGGAAAAATAGATGGAATTTTACATGCAATCGCACATGCAAATACAGAAGATTTAAGAAATGACTTTATAAATACTACAAGAGATGGCTTTGCACATGCAACAGATGTAAGTAGCTATTCAATAATAGCAGTTTCAAGAATAGCAAAAGAAGTTGGATTGTTAGAAGATAATGGAAGTATTGTTGCATTATCTTATTATGGAGCAGAAAAATCTGTTGAAGGCTATAATGTAATGGGAGTTGCAAAATCAGCATTAGAAACAAGTATAAAATATTTAGCAAAAGACTTAGGGAAAAATGGAATACGAATAAATGCAATATCAGCAGGACCTGTAAAAACACTTTCTGCTAAAGGAATAAAAGATTTTGGAAATATTTTAGAACTTGTAGAAAATAAAGCACCACTACATAAAAATATCACAATAAAAGATGTTGGAGATGCAGCAAGCTTTTTATTTAGTGATATGTCAAAAGCTATAACAGCAGAAGTTATACATGTTGATAGTGGATTTTCATCTGTTGGAGTTTAAATAAAAATGGAGAAATTTATGGAAAATTTAGAATTAGTTGTACCAATAGCAAAAGATAATATAAGTATAGAAAAAGATGATAAAAAGTGCATAGAATGTGGTTATTGCAGAAGAATATGCAATAACGAAATTACGGTAGGTAGAATGTACGATTTAGGAGTAACTGGAAAG
>CAJKKA010000001.1 GCA_905200315.1 uncultured Clostridium sp. | reverse complement strand
ACAAATTTGAGTGAAAATAAAATAAATAGAATAAAAGAGTATTGTAAAGAAAATAAAAAAGACAAATTACAATTTGTAAAAAACTATTAACCGATAGTAACTACCGAGGTATATAATACAAATTATTGAGGAACATTCATTAAAAAATTAGCCTATATTGAATAGGCTAATTTTTTAAATATAAATAAAAGTAAAAAAATATATTTTTGTAGTAATTAAATTTTTTATAATATTCCACCTAAAACTAAAATGCCAATATTATCATTATATATTTCATTAAACTGAGATAATGGTAAAGGACTTGTGCCTTCTCCAACTTCAATAGTGTAGCCTGGCTTGTTATAAGTTTGAATAAACCAATCCTTATAACCGGCATAGGCAGATTCTGCTGGAGTGCTTTCAAGAGTATAGCTACTAACTTCGCTAAATTTTTTTCCAATAGCTTCAGCATTTGATGGATTAAATCCATCGTATTTCCAATAAATTACTTTTCCTTGAGAATGATATGCAAGTATTAAATTAAAATTATGCCTTAATGTAAAATTGTATAGAGCAATAGCTTCTGGTTCTGTTAAAGGAGAAAAACCCACAAAATCCCTTGGTGCTGGAGAGGTAAAGCCTTGGCTATATTTTATTTCTTTTGCTCTTTCCCAGTTTGCAGGAAATTGCAAATTTAAGTCCACACCATTAATATTGGCTTTCCAATCTTCAGGAAAAACAATTTCAGGATAATTGTTTGCAATACGTCTAGCTTGAATAAAAGCAGAAGAAGTAGTTTGAATAGTTCCATTAACTAAATCAACACCATCAGGATTAACCATAGGTGCAATAAAAATAGAAACATTTTGAAATAAATATTTAGCGTCATAGCCAAATATTTTTGAATTGTTAACATATGCCTTGCAATAATCTTCTACAAATTTCATTAAAACTAAAGAAGTTATCCATTCATTAGCATGAATAGAACCAGAGTAAAAAACAGTTTTTGAACCCCTTCCAAGTCGTATACAGGAAATAGGTTTTCCAAGAACACTATTACCAATTGTTTGAACATTTAAAAAAGGATATTTAATGTTTAAATAATAAATATCTTGAGCAAGTAAAGTTGAATCATACAATTGGTTTGTGTTTACAATATTTTCATCCATAAAATCACCTAAGTAAGTATATGATGAAATTTTAATTATATTCTTTAATAATAAAAATAGATTTGCTTTAAATGGCAGAGATGTTACAAACATTAAAAGTGATAACTAACATTTGTGTTTTTATTTCCTATAGTTATTATCTGTTTGTAAATTTAATTTTATAAAACCCTTGCAAAATGAGTAATATGTGATATAATGTAAAAGCTTATTATAAAACGTGAAAGGATTGAATAAAAAATGAGTATTAAAGTTGAAAAAACAGATAACAAAAATGAATTAAAATTAGAATTTACAGTGGAAGCACAAAAGTTTGATGAAACAATGAAAAAAGTATATTTTAAAACAGTTAAATATTTTAATATACCAGGTTTCAGAAAAGGTAAAGCACCAATGAATATAATAGAAAGATATTATGGAAAAGAAATTTTCTATGAAGATACTTTTAATGAAATATTACAAGAAGTATATGATAGAGAATTAAGAGAAAGCAATATTACAGCAGTAAGTTATCCAGACATAGATGTTAAACAAATAGGAAAAGGACAAGACCTAATATTTACAGCTGTTGTTCAAACAAAACCAGAAGTTAAACCAGGAAAATATAAAGGTATAGAAATTAAAAAAGTAGAGTATAATGTATCTGAAGATGAAATAAACCATGAATTAGGACATATGCAAGACAGAAATTCAAGAATGGTAACAGTTGATGATAGAGCTGTTGAAAATGGAGATGTTACAGTTATTGATTTCGAAGGATTTGTTAATGGTAAAGCATTTGAAGGTGGAAAAGCAGAAGGACACGAATTAACAATAGGAAGTAACACATTTATACCAGGATTTGAAGACCAAATAATAGGAATGAAAATTGACGAAGAAAAAGACATAAATGTTAAATTCCCAGAAGAATATTTTTCTAAAGATTTAGCTGGAAAAGATGCAACATTTAAAGTTAAATTACATGAAATAAAGAAAAAAGAATTACCAGAATTAGATGATGAATTTGCTAAAGATGTTAGTGAATTTGATACATTAAAAGAACTAAAAGAAAGCATTAAAGAAAAATTAGAAAAAGAAAATGAGCAAAAAGCAAAATATGAAACAGAAGAAGCAGCTATAAAAGCAGTTTGCGACAATACTGAAATTGATATTCCATCAGGAATGATAGAAACAGAAATCGATCATATGGAAAAAGATATGGAACAAAGAATGCAATATCAAGGATTAACTTTAGATATGTACCTACAAATGATAGGTAAAACTAAAGAAGAATTTAGAAAAGAATATGAAGACCAAGCTAAAGATGCTGTTAAATCTAGATTAGTAATTGAAGCAGTAGCAAAAGAAGAAAAAATTGAAGCAGACGACAAAGAAGTAGACGAAAAAATAAAAGAAATGGCTGAAAACTACGGAAAAACAGAAGACGAACTAAAATCAAATGAATCATTAAGAAATTATTTAAAAGAAAATTTAAAAACAGAAAAAACAATAGAATTTATAGTGAAAAATGCAAAAATAAAATAAGAAAATAAAAATCGTAGGGGTCGTATAAAAAATTAAGAATATAAAAATATATTCAATAGTTTTACGGCCCTTTTTATAAAAATTATAAACTTAAAAGGAGGAAAAATTATGTTAGAAAAAAATAGTTTAGTACCTTATGTTGTAGAACAAACAAGCAAAGGAGAAAGATCATATGATATCTTCTCTAGATTGTTAAAAGATAGAATAATATTTTTAGGAGAACAAGTAGATGCAACAACAGCAAGTTTAGTAATTGCACAATTGTTATTCTTAGAATCAGAGGATCCAGAAAAAGAAATATTTTTATATATAAATAGCCCAGGAGGATCAATTTCAGATGGAATGGGAATTGTAGACACAATGAACTACATAAAATGTCCTGTTTCAACAATATGCGTTGGAATGGCTGCAAGTATGGGAGCTGTATTATTAGCTTCTGGAGAAAAAGGAAAAAGATATGCAACACCAAATGCAGAAATACTAATTCATCAACCATTAATAGCAGGTGGAGGACTTTCAGGTCAAACAACAGAAATAAAAATTCATGCAGACCATATGGTAAAAACAAGAGAAAAATTAAACAAATTATTAAGCGATAGAACAGGTCAAAGCTTAGAAACAATTCAAAAAGATACAGAAAGAGACAATTACATGACAGCTGAAGAAGCACTAAAATATGGATTAATAGATGGAATAATGGAAAAAAGAATATAAATCTAAAAGGAGAGTATAACAATGGCAAAAAAAACTACTAGCAATGTTAAATGCTCATTTTGTGGAAAAATGCAAGATGAAGTAGAGAGAATAGTTGCAGGACCAGGAGTATATATTTGCAATGAATGTATAGATGTGTGTTCAAATATTGTAGAAAATGATGCATATGATGATGAAGATGATGAAAAATATACAATAAATAATGAATCTGTACCAACCCCAAAAGAAATAAAAGATATTTTAGATGAATATGTAATAGGCCAGGAAGAAGCTAAAAAAACATTATCAGTTGCAGTTTATAATCATTATAAAAGAATTAAAAGTATACAAAATGATAAGAATAAAAAAGATGATGTAGAAATACAAAAAAGTAATATTTTGTTATTAGGACCAACAGGATGCGGAAAAACCTTACTTGCACAAACACTTGCTAAAATATTAAATGTTGCATTTGCAATAGCAGATGCAACAACACTTACAGAAGCTGGATATGTAGGAGAAGATGTTGAAAATATTTTACTAAAATTAATTCAAGCAGCAGACTACGATATAGAAAAAGCAGAACGTGGAATAATATATATAGATGAAATAGATAAAATTTCAAGAAAAAGCGAAAATCCTTCAATTACAAGAGATGTTAGTGGAGAAGGTGTACAACAAGCTTTACTAAAAATTGTAGAGGGAACAACAGCATCTGTACCACCACAAGGAGGAAGAAAACATCCACATCAAGAATTATTACAAATAAACACAGAAAACATATTGTTTATATGCGGAGGAGCATTTGAAGGATTAGAAAAAATAATAGAACAAAGAACTGGTAAAAAAACAATAGGATTTGGAGCACAAATACAAGAAAAAACAGAAAAAAATAGAGCAGAAGTATTTAAAGAAATGTTACCACAAGATTTACTAAAATTTGGTCTTATACCAGAATTTGTTGGAAGACTTCCAATAATAGCAACTCTAAACGAATTAGACAAACAAGCTCTAATAGATATCGTAACAAAACCAAAAAATGCATTAGTAAAACAATATAAAAAACTATTTAAACTTGATGATGTAGAACTAGAATTTGAACAAGATTCTTTAGAAGCAATAGTAAATAAAGCAATAGAAAGAAAAACGGGAGCTAGAGGATTACGTTCAATAATAGAAGATATTATGAGAGATATAATGTATGAAATACCATCAAATCCACAAATAGAAAAATGCATAATAACAAAAAATACCGTAGAGGGAACAGATAAACCAATAATAGTTCTAAGAAAAGAAACAAAAAATCAAAAAGCAAAAATAAAAAATAATGAGTCAGCATAAAATAAATGCATAATGGACATTCATAATGAAATAACCTTAAATAAAGGGGGATTTTATTATGAAAGTTATTACAATTAAAAGAAAAAACATAATAAAGGCACTTGCAGTAAGCATGTTTGCCTTTATTTTGTGTATATTTACAACATCATTTGGAATGCAACATTATTATAAAGTAGATTTTTCAACAGGAATAGTTACAGCAACAACACTTAATGTAAGAAGTGGGCCAGGAACACAATATAAAATAGTAGCAACAGTAAAAAAGAACGAATATATTAGAGTATTTGCAGGCGTTGGAGAATGGTACATTGTTCAAGTAGAAGGAGACTATGTAGGAGCAGTAAGTAAAAAATATGTTAAAGCTGTAAAATCATCAACAAGTTCTGGAAACACAAGTACAGGCACAAATACAGGAACAAGTAATGGAACAACAAATTCAACACTAACTGCAGATGAGCAAGAAACTTTTAATCTAATAAATAAGCAAAGAACGAACAATGGCCTTCAAGCATTAAAAATAGATAATGAAGTTCAAACAATTGCAAGAGTAAAAGCACAAGATATGGTAAATAATAATTATTTTTCACATAATTCACCAACATATGGAACACCATTTGAAATGTTAAATAAATATAAAGTATCATATAAAACAGCAGGAGAAAATATAGCAGGAAATTCAAGTAATAGTGCAGCTGTAACAGCTTGGATGAACTCCTCTGGACATAAAGCAAATATATTAAATTCAAATTTCAACTATACAGGAATTGGTGTAGTTAAAAGCAATAAATATGGAAAAATATATGTTCAAATGTTTATAGGTAAATAAATTTATATATTTGACAATAAATTTTAGCGGTAATATAATATTGTAAGATATCATAAAATTTTATAGGAGAATTTGCAATGAAGAAAAAAGGAAAATTAATAAGAAATTTACTTATATTTATATTATTAATTGTATTAACATTTACAATAATATTTAAAGATAATAATTTTTTTGATATTTTTTCAATAATGAAAAATGCTAAATTAGAATTTATACTTATAGGTATAGTAGCAATGTGTATATATTTAAGTTTAGAAGCCATAAACATTGGAAGAACACTTAGAATGCTGGGAGAAAAAAGCACTTTCTTAAAAAATTTTAAATATGCTGCAATAGGTTTTTTCTTTAGTGCCGTTACACCTGCTGCAAGTGGTGGTCAGCCTATGCAAATATATTATATGAGTAAGGACGATATAGCTGTTTCGAGTTCAACAATAGCTTTGCTTTTAAATTTAACAAGTATGCAGATAATTACAATTTCTATGGCTTTAGTAAGTGTATTCTTTTTTTATGAATATTTAAATAGTGCACTTATTATATTTTTTGTAATAGGAATAATGCTAAATTTATCCGCATTAATACTACTTTTAGTTTCAATTTTTTCAGAAAAATTGTCTAAAGGAATAATAGACTTTGTTATTAAGTTATTAAAATTTTTTAAAGTAAGAAATATAGAAAGTAAAAAAGAAAAATTAAACAATGAACTAGAAAAGTACCAGAAAAGTGCTATATTTGTTAGAAACAATAGAGGACATTTACTTAAAATAATAATAACCACACTTGTGCAATTTACAATATACTATAGCATAACATATTGGACTTACAGAGCTTTAGGCTTTAATCAAAGCAATATAATAATTATAATTGCATTACAATCCTTAGTGTATGCAACAGTTTCAGGAATACCATCACCAGGAGCTGTGGGAGTTAGCGAAGGAGCATTTATGCAAATATTCAAAACAATATATCCAGAAAATATGATAAGTAGTGCAGTATTATTAAATAGAGGTATAAATTTTTATTTGTTTGTAATTATATGTGCAATAATAACCATAATAAATCAAATGAAAGACAATAAAAATCAACTAGAAGAAAAAACATAAATTAATAATTTGGGGTGATTTTAGGGACGGGAGCAAAAATCACTATGACAAAATCTTAAAAATAAGCAGTAGTAGTGGTCATTGACCGCCTTAATTTATATTATAGAAAATTTCTAATTTAGATGTAGTGGTCGACGCCTCTGTCGACCAGATTGTTTTTTTATGTTTCGATTTGATATAAGATGTTAGAAGTTTGAAGTTGGAGTTTAGGGTGATTTCTTCGAAGTTTTTATTTTGATTTCAAACTTCCAAATTCTAACATCCAATATCCGTTTAATATATTTTAACCATGTACAAAAAATTATATAAGAAAATACAATTTTCAGTGTAGGGGTCGGCGTCTCGACGACCCGCTAAAAATAAATATTTCTTGGTGGAATTATGTATTAAAAAAATTGTAAAATTGTAACAACGTAGCAGTGTTCATTGACCGCCATAAAGAAAAAAGGCGACCAATGGTCGCTCCTACAATTTCATTTATTATTTCATAAATTTATAATAATTATGTTTTACATCAATATTATTATTTTATTGAGTTTATGGACAGGATAAAAATCATTGAAGTATTGAAATTTTATGTAAATTATATTATAATATTATTTGTAGTTATAGACAAGTTTTTAAATGTAATTAAAGAAAAATTTTATTCATAATGACACAAAATAATAGCAGGAGGAAAAATATATGGATGATTATTTTAAAAAGTTAGAATTAGAAATAAAGAGAAAAGACGAAGAAATCCGCAAGTTAAAATTCGAGATATCTTGCAAAGATGAGGAAATTAAACGGTTGAGAAAAGCAAATGAGGAAATACAAAAAAGTGATGAAGATAAAATGTTAAATAAACCGATTAGTGAATTGGGGTTATCAAGTCGTGCGTATGGTTGTTTAGCTCGATATGGAATAAGAACAGTTCAAGATATAATTGAAAAAAAACAATTAATTTTGAACTGTAGAAAAAGTGGGGTGCCAAAAATTAGGAGTATAGGAGCCAAAACACTCCCAGATATCTTAGATAAGATGGAAGAAATAGGTTTCCCATTAGAGTAACAAAAAGGTTCTTTAATTACATTTTCCCAGAATACGTAATTTGTATTCTGGAATTTTTATATTTTCAGCAAAGTTAGCCTTGACAAACATATGTTACACATAGTATAATGTTAACCGAAGTTAACAAAAGGAGAATTTATATGATTACGAGTTCTTTAGAAGAGTACTTAAAAACAATGTATGTGCTTAAAAAACAAGGGCAAGATATAAAAGTAACAACAATAGCTAATAAAATGAATTGTACAAAGCCAAGTGTTAATAAAGCAATTAGAAATTTAAAGTCAAATGGCTTAGTAAATTATGAAGTTTATGGAGATATAGAATTAACACAAAAAGGTGAACAACTTGCTAAAAAGGTTTTAGAAGCTTATGACATAGTTAATGTATTTTTAACAGAAATATTAGAAGTGCCAAAAGAAGAGGCAGAGCAAGAGGCAGAAAAATTAAAATCAACTATGGGAGATGTAACTTTAAATAAACTTACAAAATATGTACATAAAATTTTAGGAGTATATAGTTTGGATTGTGATTACGACATTAATCAAGAAAAATGCAGATGTTGTAATAGAAAAAAATTAAAAGTAAAAAGAGAGGAAAATATAAATGAGTAACACATTATTAGAAATAAAAGATTTATATGCAAATGCAGAAGATAAGGAAATTTTAAAAGGATTAAATTTAAAAATAAATAAGGGTGAAGTTCATGTAATTATGGGTCCAAATGGGGCTGGAAAATCAACAACAGCACATGTTATTTTAAATAACCCAGAATATAAAAAAATAAGTGGAACAATTGAATTTGATGGAGAAAATATAAACGAATTATCAACAGATAAAATAGCAAAAAAAGGAATATTTATGTCTTTTCAATCTCCAGAAGAAATACCAGGAATATCTACATTAAACTTTTTAAAAACTGCAAAAGGAAAAATAGAGGACAAGCATGTAAGAATATTTGAATTTAAAAATACCGTAAAAAAATATATGGAAGAATTAAATATGAATCCAAAATTAATAGAAAGAAACTTAAATGTAGGATTTTCAGGTGGAGAAAAAAAGAAAAATGAAATATTACAAATGCTTGTATTGAATCCAAAACTTGCAATATTAGATGAAACAGATTCGGGGTTAGATGTAGATGCAATAAGAACAGTATCAAAAGGTATAAATATGTTTAAAAATGATGAAAATGCAGTTTTGATAATAACACACAATGCTAAAATTTTAGAGAGCCTAACACCAGATTATGTTCATGTTTTAGTAAACGGAAAAATTGTTAAAACAGGAGATGCAAGTTTGGTAAAAGAAATAGAAGAAAAAGGATATGCTGATTATAAATAAGATAAAATAAAATACCAGCCAAATAAAATGGCTGGTGTAAGGATAAAGAAATCATCACATTAAACATTGTCGAATATCCAATCATTTATCCAATCTGCAACTGGTGCAAGTAATATAGCTGTTGTTGATATAGCTATTAGCTGTCGAACAGTACAGTAATCTTGCATTGTGCTAAATAAAAAATTACAAATACATATGAAATTCGAATAATTGATTTTGAAATGCGATGATTGTTGTTATTGTCTTTCTTCATAGTGTTATCCTCCTAATGTTTTTTATAAGTTACATTATAACATTATTAACATAAAATGTCAAAATTCAAAAATTAAGAAAGGATTAAAATGAAAACTCAAATTGAAGATATAAATAGAAATATTTATGATATAAAAAATAAAGATGATTACGATTTCAAAATGCAAAGTGGTATTAATGAAGAAATTGTAAGAGAAATATCAAAAATGAAAAATGAACCAGATTGGATGTTAAAAATAAGACTTAAAGCATTAGAAACATACAACAAATTAGAATTACCAACTTGGGGACCAGATTTATCTGAATTGAATATGGAAGAAATTGCTACATATGTTAAGCCAAAGTCTAAATTAAATTCAAACTGGGAAGATGTACCAGAAGATATAAAAAATACTTTTGATAAATTAGGAATTCCAGAGGCTGAGAAAAAATCTTTAGCAGGAGTTGGAGCTCAATACGATTCAGAAGTTGTATATCATAGTATTAAAGAAGATTTAATAAAACAAGGTGTTGTATATACAGATATGGATTCTGCGGTAAAAGAATATCCAGAGCTTGTAAAAGAATATTTTTCAAAATGTGTTCCAGTACATGACCATAAATTTGTTGCACTTCACTTTGCTGTTTGGTCAGGTGGTTCTTTTGTATATGTTCCAAAAGGTGTAAAAGTGGATATACCACTTCAATCTTATTTTAGATTAAATTCACCGGAATCAGGACAATTTGAACATACACTAATAATAGTAGATGAAGGAGCAAGCTTACATTTTATAGAAGGATGTTCTGCACCAAAATACAACAAAGTTAATCTACATGCAGGTTGTGTAGAATTATATGTAAAAGATAATAGTTATTTAAGATATTCAACAATAGAAAACTGGTCAAAAAATATGATGAACCTAAATACTAAAAAAGCAATAGTAGGAAAAAATGCACAAATAGACTGGGTAACAGGTTCGTTTGGTTCAAAAGTTTCTATGCTATATCCTATGAGTATTTTAAATGGTGAAGGAGCTAAAACAGAATACACAGGAATAACCTTTGCAGGAGGAGGACAAAACTTAGACACGGGATTTAAAGTAGTTCATAATGCACCAAATACATCATCTGTAGTAAATTCAAAATCAATTTCAAAAGATGGCGGAGCATGTACGTATAGAGCTTTAGTTAGAATTGCAGGAAATGCTAAAAATTCAAAATGTAGTGTAAGTTGTGAATCTCTAATGTTAGACGATATATCAAGGTCAGATACAATACCAGTAAACGATATAAGAACAGATGAAGTAGAATTTTCACACGAAGCTAAAATAGGAAAAATAAGTGATAAAGAGATATTCTATTTAATGAGTAGAGGACTTTCAGAAGAAGATGCAAAAGCTATGATAGTTAGAGGCTTTGCTTATCCTATTTCAAAAGAATTACCAGTAGAATATGCAGTTGAAATGAATAACTTAATCAATTTAGAATTAGAAGGTTCAATAGGATAAACAAAAACCTCTCAAATTATAATTTGAGAGGCAGGAAGTTATTTAGCCCACAGTATTCCTAGAGTGGACACATAAATCACTGTTATGATTGTAAATGTATCAACAGATACATTGTCTGAAAAGAATAAAACAATCAAATGCAATAAAAAGAGAAACGTGAAGAAATATTTTAATGTACTTTTTTTCATAAGAGAACCTCCTTTTAGTAAAAAACACAATTTATGTTACCAAATATATTATAACGTAAATTAACATAAAATGCAAATTTTGGAAAGGATTAAAAATGAACGAATTAAAATTAAATGAAACACCAATTAGAACATCAAAAAACTTTTTAATAAATAACATAAAACTTACAGATGTTGAAATACCAAAAGAGGTAGAAGAATTTAAAAATGTTGAAATAATTGGTGGAAAAAATATAACAGAAAATATTGAAGAAACAAAACTTACATATGGTTTAGGTGAAATTCTTCAAAATAATATAATTAAAAATTCAAATAGTAAATTAAATATTGATGCTGAGAACGAAGAAATAAAAATAATTTATAATTTTGATGATGAGAATATAAATTTAATTAACAATATTGTTGTAAATGCAACAAAAAAATGTAAATTATATATAGTTTATAAATCAAATACAAATAAAGAATGTTTCCACAACGGAGTAATAAAAATAAATGCATTAGAAAATTCTAAAATTGATGTTATAGTTGTAAATACAATGAATAAAAATTCTAATAATTTTGAAGCTTATGAAAACATTATAGAATCAAATGCAAGTATAAATTATACAATAATTGATATAGGTGGAAAAAACAGTATAACAAACTATTACTCAAACATATTAGGAGAAAAAGCAAAAAATGATTTAAAAACAATTTATTTGGGTGCAGAAAATAATATAAAAGATTTAAATTATATTGCGGAATTACGAGGAAAACAAAGCTTTATAGACATAGACGTTCAAGGAGCTTTGAGTGGAAATGCAAAAAAGAATTTCAAAGGTACAATAGACTTTAAAAAAGGTTGTAAAAAAGCAAAAGGAAATGAAAACGAATTTTGTATGTTGCTTTCAGAAAAAGCCAGAAGTATAGCACTTCCAATGCTTTTATGTACAGAATCTGATGTAGAGGGAAACCACTCAACAGCCTCTGGAAAAGTAGATAATCAAGAACTATTTTATATAATGTCAAGAGGTTTAAGTTATAATGAAGCGGTTAAATTAATTGTAAAAGCAAGATTTAATAAAATCTTAAGCAGAATTGCAGATGAAGATTTAAGAAATGAAATAATAGAGAAAATTGAAGAACAATTGTAGAGGTGCGGAGCTCCGTACTCGTAAAAAAGGAGAAAAAATGGATATAAAAAAAGACTTTCCAATTTTAGAAAATAAAAACATAACATATTTAGACAGTGGTGCAACAACACAAAAACCAATACAAGTAATAAAAGCAGTAGAGGAATTTTACGAAAAGTATAATGCGAATCCACATAGAGGAGCGTATTCTTTAAGTGTTGAAGCAACAGAAGTGTATGAAAATACAAGAACAAAAATATCTAAGTTTATAAATACAAAACATAGAGAAGAAATAATATTTACTAAAAATGCAAGTGAAGCATTAAACCTAATTGCATATTCATATGGATTGGAAAACTTAAAAAAAGAAGACGAAATAGTAATCTCTATAATGGAACATCATTCAAATTTAGTTCCTTGGCAATTTGTTGCTAAAAAAACAGGAAGTAGCTTGAATTATATGTATATAAACGATGAATATGAATTATCTGAAGAAGAAATAAAATCTAAAATAACAGATAAAACAAAAATTGTTGGAATTACACATGTTTCAAATGTTTTGGGAACAATAAATAATGTGAAAGAAATTATAAAATATGCACACAAAAAAGGAGCAATAGTAGTAGTAGACTGTTCACAAAGCATACCTCATATGAAAATAGATGTACAAGAATTAGATGCAGATTTTATAGTATTTTCAGGACACAAAATGTTAGCACCACTTGGAATAGGTGTATTATATGGTAAAAAAGAATTACTAAATAAAATGAACCCATTTTTAATGGGGGGAGATATGATAGAATATGTATATGAACAGGAAACAACATTTGCACCATTACCAAATAAATTTGAAGCTGGAACACAAAATGTAGAAGGTGTTATAGGATTAGGTGCTGCGATTGATTATATTGAAGAATTAGGTTATGATAAAATACAAGAAATAGAACATGAAGTAGTATCATATGCAAGAGAAGAATTATCAAAATTAGATTATTTAACATTATATACAACTCCAAACACAAAAAATCATTCAAGTGTTATTTCATTTAATATAAAAGGAGTACATCCACATGATGTTGCAAGTATATTAGATTCAGAAAATGTTTGTGTGCGTTCTCGGAAATCATTGTGCGCAACCACTTATGAGATTTCTAGGAATAGATTCAACCTGTAGAGCAAGTTTTTATATTTACAATACAAAAGAAGATGTAGACAAGCTTGTACACGCACTTAATAAAGCTTATAATATGTTTAAAAATTATATAAAAAAATAATACGAAAAAAAGTTCGAAAAATATTGACTATGAATTAGATAAATTGTATAATTATTTTTGATTTAGAAGCAAAGAAAAATAGAGATCTATCCAGTAGATAGACCTCACCCAACTGATAGATAAGGGCAAGAGCTTTGCTCTTATCTTTTATATTATTATATTAACACTGATTTAAAAAGTTGTCAATTAAATTTATAATTAAAAGGAAAAAACAAATGTGTATTAATAAACAAATAATAAATAATGCATTAAAATTTTATGAAATAGAAGATGAAGATTATTTAAATAGATGTTACAAATGTGTAGAAATTTTAAACAATAATGAAGATATATACCAAAAAGTTAAAGAGATATATTCAATTTTATACAAAGATAATGAAAACAAAATAAAAAATCTATGGAAAATTAAAAATATTGAAGATGTATTTGGAAAATATTGTGATTCTTATATTACAAATGTTTTATTACTTGCAGGTTATGAAATACATTATAATAATATGAAAAAATTCAAATTTGATGAAGAACAATGCAAAATTCATAAAATACGAGTAAAAGAAACACTTACAAAGGACATTTATGAAAGAAAATATAATGGAATACGAATATCTCAGATGTTATGGGGAGCATATTTTGTAAATATAAGATTGATTGAAGTAGGAAGGTTACAATACGAAATTGAAACAGAAAATCCTATAACACATGAAAATAAAGAATGCATAAAAATACATATTCCTAAAGGTGAAAAGTTAAGTAATGAAAAAGTAAAGAAATCATTACAAGAATCAAAAAGCTTAATAAAAAAATATTTCAAACTTAATGATTATCAATATTTTTGCGAAAGTTGGTTATTAAGTAAGCAAATTCAGGAATTATTAGAAGGAAACTCTAATATAGCGAAGTTTTATAAAATGTTTAATGTTATAGAGGGCAAAGAATGTATAGATGATATTTTAAATTTTGTATATAATATAAGAGAATGTGACAATTATAATAGTTTGCAAGAAAACACACTATTGCAAAAGAAACTAAAGAGTATGTTAATAGACGGAAAAACAATTAAAACTGGTATAGGTATCTTGAAATAAGGAGAAAATGATGGAAGATTTAAACAACGTTTATAATGAATTAATAATGGAACATAGTATGAATTCCTATAATAAGAAAAAGTTAGAAAATGCTGACTACTGTGAAGTAGGGCATAATCCAAATTGTGGAGATGAAATAACTTTAGAATTAAAATTAAATGGAGATATAATTGAAGATATGGCTTTTTCTGGACATGGATGTGCAATATCACAAGCATCAACATCTATTATGATAGATGTTCTTAAAGGTAAAACAATTAAAGAAGCAAAAGAGATTATAAAAACATTTATAGATATGATAAAAAGAGAGACTAAAAGTGAGGAAGAGCTAGAAAAACTTGAAGAAGCAATAGCTTTTAGAAATGTTGCAAATATGCCAGCAAGAGTAAAATGTGCTTTACTTGCTTGGCACACAATTGAAGATATGCTAAATGAAGAGAATAATCAAGGCAAAAATTCTATTAATTGTTGTCATTAATAAATAATAGAAAAATATAGAATGTGAAAGGAATAATAAATGCAAAATAAAAAAGTTTTATTAGGAATGAGTGGAGGAGTTGATAGTTCTGTATCAGCACTTTTATTAAAAAAAGAAGGATATGATGTTATAGGAACAACTTTAGAATTATTTGCTGGAAGTAGTTGTTGTAACATAGAAACATATATAGATGCCAAAAATGTGTGTAATTCTATTGGAATACCACATTTTACATATAATTGTAAAGAACAGTTTAAAAATCATGTAATAAATGATTTTATAAACTGTTATTCGAATTGCAAAACACCAAATCCATGTATAGAATGTAATAAATATATGAAATTTGGCTATATGTGGGATAAAGCCAAAGAATTAGGATGTAATTATATAGCAACAGGTCATTATGCAAAAACAGAATATAGTGAAAAATATAATAGATGGGTGCTAAAGAAATCAAAAGCAGGTAGAAAAGATCAAAGTTATGTTTTATGGAATATTCCAAAAGAGTTAATAGAGCATGTATTATTTCCTTTAGCAGATTTTGAAGAAAAAGAACAAATACGAGAAATAGCAAGAGAAAATAACTTAAAAGTAGCAAATAAGCCAGATAGCGAAGATATATGTTTCGTACCAGATGGAAATTATAAAAAATTCTTGGAAAACAATTCTGATATTAAACCTAAAAAAGGAAATATTGTAACTACCAAAGGTAAAATTTTAGGAAAACATAACGGACTATACAATTATACAATAGGACAAAGAAAAGGACTTGGAATATCTTACAAAGAGCCATTATTTGTTGTTGGATTTAATAAAGAAAAAAACGAAGTAATAGTCGGAGTAAAAGATGAAATATACAAAAAGGAAATGTATGTAACAGATATAAACTTATTACTATTCGATGAAATAAAAGAAAAAATGAAAGTAAATGTAAAAACAAGATATTCTAGTAAGGAAGAAACAGCAACAATACAAATGATAGATAATAATACTATGAAAGTAGAATTTGAAAATCCAGTTGCAAGAATAACCCCAGGGCAATCTGCAGTGTTTTATTTAGAAGATATTGTTGTAGGTGGAGGAAAAATTGTTTGACAATTTAGAACAATTATGATATATTAAGAAATGCTGAAAATAAAAAGATAAATGGAAACGAACATTATTTAATAAAATAATGACTAACGAACAACACATTTTTATAAGTGTTGTTCTTTTATGTGAGTAATGTTTGAATCTATTAAAAAATTAAGAAGGAGGAAGAAAATGGAAAAAGAAGAAGCAAATATTTTAGGAACAGAAAAAATAGGAAAATTAATTAGAAAATTCTCAATTCCTTGTATTATTTCACTACTTGTAAATTCACTTTACAATATAGTAGACCAAATTTTTATTGGTTGGGGAGTTGGTTATTTAGGAAATGGAGCAACAAATGTAGTGTTTCCATTAACAATGATATGTTTAGCATTTGCACTTATGTTTGGTGATGGTGCTTCTGCATATTTAAGTTTAAAACTAGGAGAAAAGAAAAAAGAAGAAGCGGCAAAAGGTGTTGGAAATGGAATAGCGATATCTGCAATAATTGCTATAGCAATGTGTGTAATAACACTAACATTTTTACCACAATTACTAAATTTATTTGGATGTACAGAAAATTTAAGAGAATATGCTTTAAAATACGGAAAGATAATTGCTATAGGGTTACCTTTTATGATAATGGGAACAACTTTAAATTCAATTATAAGAGCAGATGGAAGTCCAAAATATTCAATGACATCAATGCTTACAGGTGCAATTTTAAATACAATTCTAGATCCAATATTTATATTTGTATTTAAAATGGGAGTAGAAGGAGCAGCAATAGCAACTGTTATAAGTCAAATTGTAACATTTGTATTAAATATAATATATATAAAAAGATTCAAATCAATTAAAGTTTCAAAAGATAGCTTTAAATTAAAAGGAAATGTTGTAAAAAAAGTAGCAACACTTGGAATAAGCAGTTTTATAACTCAAATGAGTATAGTTTTTGTTATGGCTGCAGAAAACAATTTGCTTGGTAAATATGGAGCACAATCAGAATTTGGTTCAGAAATACCAATTACTGTATTAGGAATAGTAATGAAAATAAGCCAAATATTAAACAGTATAATAATAGGTATTGCAGCAGGAGCACAACCAATATTTGGATATAACTATGGAGCAAGAAAATTCGATAGAGTAAAGCAAACACTAAAAATTGTACTAGGTACAAGTGTTATTATTAGTACAAGTGCATTTATTTTATTCCAAACAATACCAGATAAATTAATATCAATATTTGGTAGTGGGGACGAAAAATATATGGAATTTGCATGTATGGCATTTAGAATTTATTTAATGCTTACTATATTTAATGGAATACAAATACCATCTGGAATATTCTTCCAAGCAATAGGAAAAAGTAGTAGAAGTGCAATACTATCATTATCAAGACAAATATTATTCTTAATACCAGCAATGATAATATTTAGTAGTATGTTTGGAATCAAAGGAGTATTATTTGCAGGACCATTTGCAGATTTACTAGCATTTATAATAGCATCTACATTATTAATAATAGAAGTAAAACACTTGAAACAAACAAATATAAAAAGCGAAGCGCTTCCAGACGATACAAGTATAGATAACAAGTTATCAAAACATGTAGTAATTACAGTATCAAGAGAATATGGCTCAGGTGGAAGATATGTAGGAAGACTAATTGCAGAAAAATTAGGAATAAAATTATATGACAAAGAATTTATAGAAAAAGTAGCAGAAAAAACAGGATTTTCAGAAGAATACATAGAAAGCAACGAACAAAAAAGAGATGCCTTAGCAGTATTAAATAACGGATTCTATTCAGAATTTAACAATTCCGATGAACTATTTATAGAAGAATCAAAACTAATAAAAGAAGTAGCAGAAAAAGAATCATGTGTAATAATTGGAAGATGTGCAGACTTTATATTAAAAGACATGGAAAACGTAATAAAAGTATTTATACATAGCAATATGGAAGACAAAATAAAAAGAGCAACAGAAATATACGGATTAGACAAAGCAAAAGCAGAAAAAGAAATAAAAAGAATAGACAAACAAAGAGCAAACCACTACAAATACTATACAGAAAAAGAATGGAACGACAGTGCAAACTACGATATAAGTATAAACAGTGACACACTAGGAGTAGAAAAAACAGCAGAACTAATATGTCAAATAGTAGAAGAAAAAATAGAAACAAAATAAAAAAGAAAAATAAGGGACAGACCCAGACTTACAAAAAATGTAACTTTTGGGTCTGTCCCAAAGTTACATTTTTTGCTCTTTTTGGGACAGGTTTATAACTTACATTTACTTTTTAATATTTTAATGGTAAAATACGTATACTTAAAAATGGAAAGGATTTGAAATATGTTAGAGTTAAAAAATGTTAAAAAGAGTTTTAAAACAGGTGATTTTGTTCAACAGGCTTTAAAAGGTATTAACCTAAATTTTGGTGACAAGGAATTTGTTGCAATTTTAGGTTCAAGTGGTAGTGGGAAAACAACTTTGCTTAATATAATTGGAGGACTAGATCATTATGATTCTGGAGATTTAATAATTAAAGGAAAATCTACAAAAAAATTTAAGGAAAAAGATTGGGATGCTTATAGAAATAATTCCATAGGTTTTATTTTTCAAAGTTATAATTTAATTGGACACATTTCAGTGCTAGGAAATATTGAGCTTAGTATGACTTTGTCTGGAGTTTCTTCAAAGGAAAAGAAGCAAAGGGCAATGGAAGTGTTAGAAAAAGTGGGATTAAAAGAACATGCTCATAAAAAGCCAAATCAGTTATCTGGAGGACAAATGCAAAGAGTTGCTATTGCAAGAGCCTTGGTTAATAATCCAGAAATTATACTTGCAGATGAACCAACTGGAGCTTTAGATTCTACCACATCTGTACAAATAATGGAGTTAATAAAAAATATTGCTAAAGATAAATTAGTAATAATGGTAACACATAATCCAGAACTAGCAGAAAAATATGCAACTAGAATTGTGGAAGTAAAAGATGGTTTAGTTATAAACGATACAAATAATGAAAAAGAGCAAGGAAATAGTCAGCAGGAATATAAATTAAAGAAAACATCTATGGGATTTTTTACAGCTCTTAAGTTATCATTTACAAATATTTGGACCAAAAAAGGTAGAACTTTGCTTACTGCCTTTGCTTCTAGCATTGGAATTATAGGAATCGCATTGATACTTTCTTTATCTAATGGGTTTGATATACAAATAGATGAATTTCAAAAAAATACATTGTCACAAATGCCTATTGCAATATCACAAGTTGCAATGAATATGGATGAGGAATCTTTTGCAGAAATGACAATCAGTAGTGAAAATGAAGAAAAAGAAATTGATGAAAGCAAAATATATCCACAAAAGCAATTAGAAGATATAACACATACAAATAAATTTACAAAAGAATATGTAAATTATATAGAAAATATAAATCCAGATTTAATAGGTGGTATAAGTTATAATAGAGCTACAAACTTAAATATTATTACTAAAAATAACAATGATTATAAAATGTTAGATAGCCAAACAACATTCTTTCCACTTCCAGAACAAATTGAAGAAGGCAGAGAAGATACAATAATAAAAGAGAATTTTGAACTTATAAATGGAAGAATGCCATCGGAAAAAGAAGATATTTTATTATTAATAAATACTAAAAATCAATTAAACTCTACAATATTAAAAGCTATAGGTTATGACAATGTTGATTCTATAAACTTTGATGAAATAGTAGGTAAAGAATTTAAATTAATACTAAACGATGATTTATATAAAAACAATGGAGAGTTTTATACAATAAATACAAATTACGAAGAAATGTATAATAATAAAAATGCAGTAACTCTTAAAATATGTGGAATTATAAGAGGAAAAAAAGATAATAAGTTTGCAGAAATGAGTGGAAATGGCTTAACATATACACAAAAATTAATGAAATATGTAATTGAAAAAAACAATGAATCTGCAATAGTAAAAGCACAAGAAAACA
This sequence comes from uncultured Clostridium sp., assembly GCA_905200315.1. Next base: position 29,258 of record CAJKKA010000001.1, on the reverse strand, counting down.
AAGATTACAATATACTTACAGGAGAAAAATTCGAAGAAGATTCAAGCAATCAAGGTGCAAGCACAAAAGACACAACACTAGCATATTTAGGTGCTGACACAGTACCAGTTATGATTCAAATTTACCCTAAAAACTTTGAAACAAAAAAAGAAGTATTAGAATATTTAGATAAATATAATGAAGGAAAATCAGATAATGATAAAATAATTTATACAGATTATGCAGAAACAATAACAACACTTTCAGGAGGAATAATGGATGCAATAACAATAGTATTAATAGCATTTTCAACAATTTCCTTAATAGTATCAACAATAATGATTGCAATAATAACATATATATCAGTTTTAGAAAGAACAAAAGAAATAGGAATACTTAGAGCAATTGGTGCAAGAAAAAAAGACGTAACAAGAGTATTTAATGCAGAAACATTTATAATAGGACTATGTTCAGGAATATTAGGAATTACCATAGCAAACCTACTTACAATACCAATAAATAAGGTTATTCTAAATCTAACACAACTAGAAAATGTAGCAAAACTAAATCCAATGCACGCAATAACCTTAATAATTATAAGTATAGTATTAACACTAATAGGAGGATGGATACCAGCAAAAATGGCATCAAAAAAAGACCCAGTAAATGCATTAAGAGTAGAATAAAAAATAAGGGACAGACCCATATTTACAAAAAATGTAACTTTGGGTCTGTCCCAAAGTTACATTTTTTGCTCTTTTTGGGACAGATTTTAAAATTGACATAATATGAAAAATGTGATATAAATAATACGCACTTTTTTTGAGCGGTTCGTACAAATTTGAAACTGAAGAAATAACAACATAGGAGGATTTGCATATGAAAGATTTTGAAGAATTTCGGCTGGAGAAATTTAATAATATCCTGCCACTTGTAAAAGCGTTTGTGGATGTTTTTTTTGAAATTAAAACTTCTTTAAACCCAACCTTAGAGAAGTATAATAAAAAACTTGAAGAATTAAAAAGGGATAAAGAGGCATTAGAAAAAATATCTGCCATAAACGATGAACTTTCTAAGGATACAAGATTTGAGATTAGTAAGATATTGGAGAAAAAAGAAAAAGAAATCACAGACACAGAAGAATTAATTGAAGGAAAAAAGAATGAAATTGATGATTTGGAGATTCTGTATCAGCAGTATAATAATTATCTCATAGGTATTGGATTAGGATTTTCAAAGAATAATGGTAAAATTCTTGAAAAGGCAGGAGATGTTAAAGTTGAATACTTAAGAGAATACTTTTTCTTGATGTTCTGCTTGGATTCAAACTACTGTTATGGATTTTCAAGCAAGTATCTGTTAAGTGAAGAGGCAACGGAATATATTTGCAAGTATCTTTTGGAAAATGAGGAAGAAGATGTTGCAAATAAAAAAATTGCAGTTCTTAGGAGAGAGAAAACCTTAAGCAAAAAAGATTTTCTTGAATTATTTAAGTAAAAAAAGAAATAGTACGAACCAGCAAAGGAACACTAAAATAGTGTTCCTTTTTGCTTTATTGTGCACATTTTTGACAAGGTGTTAAACCTGCTGATTTTGCTGCATCTAAGGTTACCTGGTAAGAATTTTTTCCTCCACAATCTGGATCAAAATGATACTTTTTTCCATAAGGTGTTCTATAAATTACTTTTCCGTGAGTATTATTTGAATTGATTGATGAAGTAGAATTTTCTTTTGAAGTTGAGCTAGTATTTACTTCTTTTGCTTTTTGCTTTGCATGCTCTTCTGCAACTTTTTTAGCTTGCTCCTCAGCTTCCTTTTGCTGCTGTTCTTCTTTAGCAATTTTCTCCTGCTCAATTCGTTCATTATCAATTATTTTTATTGTGACTTTATTACTTTCTATGTTATTATCTGTTTTTACATAAACTTCACAGGTTCCTTCAGAGATAGGATTGATTTTCACAGCAATTTTATTTTCAAGATTTTCTAAATTATGATTTTCTATAGTTGCTACTTTATTATCTGATGTGCAGAATTCTAAACTACTAATATCTGCATTAGCTGGTTCTATTTCTAATAATATATCTTTTGTTTCATTTACATCTAATTCTATATTAGATTCGGTAAAATATAATTTTGTAATTTCTATTTTTAGATTTTCTTGAATTTCATTAACATCATTTATGGTATTTTCCTCAGTATTATTGTTAGAAGTTTCTTTTGTAGGTGAAGGCATAGCAAAGATAGATAAAACTATTAGAAAAATTGGCAAAAAAACTTGAATATGTTTTAAATTTAATTTTGTTTTTATATAAAATATAGGCAATAAACTAATGCCAAACATCAACATAAAAAGTCCTGCCCAAAAACTACTATAAACCATACCCAAAAAACCTATAAAAATGAAAAATCCACCAGAAATATTCCTTAAAATATTTTTTGACTTATTAATAATTTCTTTCATATCAAAATCCCCCATAACTTTCTATATAATAACAAAAAATAAAGTATTTGTAAACAGAAAATGTAATTTAGGGACAGACCCATATTTACAAAAAATGTAACTTGAGGGTCTGTCCCAAAGTTACATTTTTTGTTCTTTTTGGGACAGGTTTTACTTTGGCTTGATTTTTATAAGGTATTAATGTAAACTGTTGTTGATGTTTTGTAATATTAAATTTTATAGAAAATATAATATATAAATGTAATAAAAGAAGTTTGGTGATTTTGTGAAAAAGATTTATTTAGTTCTTACTCATACTGGAACTACATTATCTACTATTATTAAGTGTTATACTAAAGATGAATTTTCTCATATTTCTATTGCTTTAGATGAGGAACTAAATGAATTGTATAGTTTTGGTAGATTACATGCAAATAATCCATTTATTGGTGGCTTTGTTCACGAGGGTATTGATTTCGGGACTTTTAAGAGGTTTAAGAATACTAAAACGGAAATATATTCTTTGGAAATTGATAATAATAAATATGAAGATATAAGTAATGAAATAAATGCTTTTAAAAATAATAAAGAAAAATATAAGTTTAATATTATTGGATTGTTTGCGGTTAGCATTAATAAAAAAATTCATTATAAAGATACTTTTTATTGTGCAGAGTTTGTTAAGTATTTATTTGAAAAAGCAAAAATAGAGAATAAGTTACCAGATATAATTAAACCACAAGATTTTAAAGATTTAAGAAATATAAATTTAGTTTATAAAGGAAAATTAAAAGATTATAATAAAAATAAGGTTGCAAAATATGAAGTAGCCTATTAAAAAGGAGTGAATATAAATGAAAAGATTATTTACGTCAGAAGGTGTTACAGAGGGACATCCGGACAAATTGTGCGATTATATTTCAGATAGTATTTTAGATGCTTATTTAGAAAAAGATGAAAATTCAAGAGTAGCATGTGAAACAGTTGCTAGTAAAGGAGTTGTATTTATTACTGGTGAGATAACTTCTAAAGCAAGTGTGGATATTGAGAAAATTGCGAGAAATGCAATTAAAGAAATAGGGTATGATAATGCAAATACAGATATGGACTATAAAACTTGTAAAATAGAAGTAAATATTTCTAAGCAATCTGCAGATATAGCACTTGGAGTAGATGAATCTTTAGAAGAAAAAGTGGGACAAGCTATAATATCTGAAGGAGCAGGAGACCAAGGTATAATGTTCGGCTTTGCTTGTGATGAAACAGAAAATTATATGCCAATGCCAATTTATTTAGCTCATAAATTAGCTGAAAGACTTGCATATGTAAGAAAGAATAATATTATAAATTATTTAAGACCAGATGGAAAAGTACAAGTAACAGTTGAATATGAGAATAATGAACCTATTAGAATAGATACAATAGTGGTTTCAACACAACATAATGAAAATGTTGAGCAAGATACTTTAAAACAAGATATAAAAGAAAAAGTTATAAATGAAATAGTTCCTAAAAAATTGTTAGATGAAAATACAAAATACTATATTAATCCAACAGGAAGATTTGTAATTGGTGGACCTTTAGGAGATAGTGGGCTAACAGGACGAAAAATAATAGTAGACACATATGGTGGCTATTCAAGACATGGCGGAGGAGCTTTTTCAGGTAAAGATGCAACAAAAGTTGATAGATCAGCATCATATATGGCAAGACATATTGCAAAAAATATTGTTGCAAATGGTTATGCTAGAAAATGTGAAATAGAGCTATCTTATGCAATAGGAGTTGCAAGGCCAATTTCGATATTTGTAGAAACTTTTGGAACAAATACAATACCGGAAAATGAAATAGTTAAAAAAATAGAAAGTAAATTTGACCTAACACCAAGAGGAATAATAAATTATTTAAAATTAAATAAACCAATATATAAGAGAACAACAAATTATGGACACTTTGGAAAACAAGAATTAGAATGGGAAAAAATAATAGAAATGTAGAAAAGAGTAGGGACAAATGGAGGTAATAAAATAAGATGAATTTAGAGGAATTAAAAAAGGATTACGATAAGTTGCAATTAAAATTTGGTTCTAAAGAATTAGATTCGATTTATAATGGCGGATGTGAAGAAAATCCAGAAATATGTTTTGTATTTATGAATCCAACTAAAAGAAATATTGCATCTTCAAAAAGTTGGAATGGATTAAAGGCTCCATGGATAGGCACAAAAAATATATGGGGGCTATTTTATAAATTAGGATTGTTAGATGAAGATATTTATAATAAAATAAAAAGTATTAAAGGGAGCGAATGGACAGAAGAATTTGCAAATGAAGTTTATAATAATGTAAAAAAATATAAATATTTTATTACTAATTTGGGAAAATGTACACAAGATGATGCGAGAGAATTACCTAATAATATTTATGAAGAATATTTAAGTTTATTAGAAAAGGAAATAGAAATTATTAATCCAAAAGTTGTTATTTTATTTGGTAATCAAGTAAGTTCAATAGTTTTAAATGAGAAAGTTTCTGTATCACAATGTAGAAAAAAGGTATTTCAAAAGGAGATTAATGGAAAAAAGTATAATTGTTATTCGGTATTTTATCCTGTTGGAAATGGAAGATTTAATATGGATAAATCTATAGAGGATATTCTTTATATTATGAAAAAAGATAAAATGAAAAAAATAGTATTTGCAACAGGAAATCCTTCAAAAGCAAAGCGCTTTTCAAAGGGGTTATTAAAACAAAATATAGAAGTAATATCTTTAAAAGATTTGGATTTAACTTTAGATGTCGAAGAAAATGGAAAAAATGCGATTGAAAATGCATTAATAAAAGCAAGAGAATGTTATAAAAAAACTAAAATGCCATCAATGGGAATGGATGATACTTTGTATTTAGAAAATGTACCAGAAGAAGCACAACCAGGTTTATTTGTAAGAAGAGTAAATGGGAAAACATTAAATGATGAAGAAATGTTAGAACACTATACAAAATTAATAAAGAAATACGGAAAAAATGGAAGAGTAGATTGTAAATGGGTTTATGGACTAGCTATAATAAATGAAAAAGGAGAAGAAAAAACATATACTTGGTGTAAAGATAATTTCTATATGGTAGATACAATATCAGATAAAATTAATCCTGGGTATCCTTTAAATTCAATTTCAAAATATAAAGTAAATAATAAATACTTTACAGATGTAACGGAAGAAGATAAGAAAATAATTAATGTAAACGAAGATGATGTTGTAGATTTTATTGCTAAAGGAATGAAATAAAGTGAGGGAAAAGTGGATTTACTCACGCAAGTTAAGGACGTTAATCGATACAACAAAATAATAAAAATATAAATCCAGAGATTAATTCTCTGGATTTATATTTTTTCCATAACGTTTTATTTTTTGAGTAGTTGTTTTTTCAAATTCTTCTAAACGTACTTCAAAACTTTTAATATGTTTATAGTTTGGAATTTTATTATTTACTTCAGAAATAGCAGTTTTTAATAGCTTTTCTAATTCGTCTTTAGAAGGATTGGTTAAACCTAATTTTTCTTGGATTGCATCTAAATCTGGTAGTAATTGTGCATGAACATATACTTCATCTTTTTTATCTTTTTGAATACCAATTACTAAACTTTCTTTTACAAAATCTGTATCATTTAATAACTGTTCAATTTCTTCTGGATATATATTCTTACCATTTTTAGTTACAATAACTGTTTTTTGTCTTCCTGTAACATATAACCAGCCTTGCTCATCTATTTTTCCTAAATCTCCAGTATAGAACCAACCATCTTTTAAAACCTTCTCTGTTTCTTCTGGCATATTATAATAGCCAAGCATTACATTCGGACCTTTTACTAAAATTTCCCCAATTCCATTTTCGTTTGGCGAATCTATTTTATATTCTACATTTGGTATTGGTAGTCCTACAGCATTTGGGTTTGAATAAAAATCATTATTACCTGCAACAAGTGGAGAACATTCTGTTAAACCATAACCTTGTAAAGTGTTTAAGCCAAGCTTATTAAAAGCTGTAACTAAATCTGGATTTAAAGGAGCTGCTCCAACAATAAAATTTCTAACTCTTCCACCTAAAGTTTTATTTACTTTGTATTTTACAATTTGCAAAATAGGGAATGGAAGACTAGCAACAAAGTTTTTATTATTTGCATATTTTGGTAATTGTTTTTTTAGTTGATTTTCTACCTTTTTGTAAATTTTTTCTAATAAAAGAGGAACAGAAAGTACAATTGTTGGTTTATATTCTGTGAAGTTTTTTGTTATATAACGTAAACCATCACAAAAAGCTATTGTACCACCGCTATAAATAACAAGTAAATAACCCAAAGTACATTCGTAGGTATGGTGTATAGGTAAAATAGAAAGAACTTGGTCTGTTGGTTTTACCTTTACAATTCCAAAAACAGATTGAATATTAGAGCAAATGTTTTTATGAGATAAACACACACCTTTAGCATTTCCAGTAGTACCAGATGTAAAAAGTAAAATATGCATTTCATCGGGATTTAATTTTATATTATCAAAAGATTTATCTCCTTCTTCAACAAGTTTATCTCCATCTTCAATTAAGCTAGAAAAAGAAATAAATTCATCTGTTGTTTTTTCAGAATTAAAATTTATAAAAGTTAGATTGTTTTTTATTTCAGATTTTTCCTTTAGTAGAGAGGAAATATATTTCTCATCTGCCAAAATACAAGAAGCTTCTGAAACATTTAAAAAGTTTATAACGTCAGAACTATGCAACTCCTTATCTATAGGAACAACAATGCCAATAATACTTGCAGCCATATATGAAATTGCCCAATGATAACTATTTTTCCCCATTACAGCAATTTTTTTATTTAACATACCTCTATTTATAAGAGCTGTACCTAAATTAACAACATCTTCTTTATATTTTGAGTAAGATACATTGTATATATTTCCTATGGAATCTTTTAATTTGAAAGCAGGTTTATCTCCATACTTTTTAGCAGATTTATAAAGCATATCTTTTAAATCTGTTATTTCTACTGTTTTGTGATATTTTTTCTTCATTTTTTCGGCTAAGGTTAAGCTCATTGTTATTCTCCTCTTAATTTTAAAAATTTATTATTAGAAAACTCAGTAATTTCCTTTTTAATATTTCCTTCGTAAATGGAATGTTCATTATCTTCTAAAGGAATTTCAAAGTTAACATTATATACATACTTTTCATCTAAATTATTTGTTAAATTTATATTAAATGAAATAGAAGTTTTTATATTATTTAATGCAATATTGGTTTTTGAAAGTAAAGAACCATCAAAAACTAAAGCTTCTCCTGTATTTAGAATTATTGCATTTGCTTTTATATCTTTATTAACAAACTGTAATGTAATTGGTGTTTGGCAAGTTTCATAAAAACTAGCAGTATTTGTATCTAAAGTATCTTTTGAGTTTATTATTTTAAAATTTAATTTATCTTGCACCAAATTTTCATCTTTTAAACTTGGAATTCCAAAATTAACAATTGCTTTATAATAAAGTTCAGGAGTTCCTTTTTCAGGCAATGGAGAGTATTTTATGTTGTCTATGTATAATTCTTTAATAGTATTTTTATTAGATAATGAACTTTCTGAATTATTATTTAAATATATAGCCATATCTGTAAATTGATAAACATTTATATTCCATAAATTTCTGCTTGTTTCATTGCTGGTTGCATTTGCACTGCTATACAAAACAATTTTATCTATTGAAAAAGTATCAGAATAATCATTTGAAGATAATAAATCACTCTCAAAATTAGTTTTGGCTTTATGTTTTGTATAAATTAAATTTATTAATAAACATAATATAATGATAGCAATAAACACAATAATTAAAAAAATAATTTGTTTATTTATATTAACTTTTTTTCTTTTCTTTCGAGTACGAGAGAACATAAATTCCTCCTTAAAAATCTATGTATTATAATAATACAAAAAATATAATTTGGCAAGAACATATATTACAAAACATTATTCTAATAAATCATAAAAATTTTTAAATTGATAACCTTCACTTTTTAAATATGAAATAGATTCTTTTAAAATTTCAGAACTGTTATTTACATCTGCAGTATCATGCATAAGAACCACAAGAGTTCCTTTGTTTTTTGAGGATTTTTTTAAATTATTTAAAAGTTGATAATTGGAGGTTTTTCTTTCAGAATCTCTATTTAAACAATTCCAATCAACATATGTATAATCCATTTCTTGCAAAAGCTTTGCAGCTTTTTTCTTAGAGCCCTTGTTATTAGCAGACATATAACCATTTGGAAATCTAAAAATATGAGAACAATAATTTAAATCACCAATTGCTTTTCCGATTTCTAAATCTGTACTTTTAACCTCATTAATAAAACTTTCAGAACTGGCATATAGCTTAGAATTATTATGGTCATAGCCATGATTTGCAATATAATGACCTTCTTCATATTCTCTTTTAACTATATCAGGATGATTTTTTACGTATTTACCAATAACAAAAAAACTTGCTTTTATATCTTCCTCTTTTAAAATATCTAAAATTTTAGGAGTAGCCTTTATAGTAGGACCATCATCAAAAGTTAAATAAGCAACTTTTTCATCACAAGAATTTAAAGAATCAAATTTAGCTTGAAGAGAAGAACTAACAATACTATTATCTGTTATATCAATAGCAAAAGAAGGCGAATGCTTACATAACCAAAATGCAATAATACATAAAACAATAAATATAAAAAATGCAAAAAAAAATTTTTTCTTAATAAATATACATCTCATATAATCCCTCCTATATATAAATATGTGATTTTTGTAAAAATGATAAAGGTACTTGAAAATTTTAAATATATAGTTTGAAGTTAAAAATTTTCCATTGACAAAATATTACATGAAATGTAGAATTAGCTTAGGTGAAACGAATGAAAAATAAGAAGAAAACTGTGCTTTCAGTTGTTGTTTTTCTTATAACATTAAGTATTATATTTGTTGCGGTTTTTATAAAATTTTCTAATAAAAGTGAAAGTTTGGCAACAAATGCGGAAAATGTAGAAGAAAAAACATATGAAAAAGCAAATATAGAAGAATTTAATATAAATGAAATTATAAATAATAACACTGCAGAACCTATTAGGGAAGAAATTGTTTCCGAAGAAGTAGACTTAGAATACACAACAATTTATCAAAATAGTAATACTATTTCAAAGGGAAAGGTACAAGTTTCGCAAGAAGGAAGAGATGGAAAACAAATTGTAATTACTAAGAAAAAATACCAAGGAAACGAGCTCGTGGGGGAAGAACAAACAGGAAGAACCATAAAAGTAGCTGCGGTAGATAAAATTGTTCAAATAGGAACGGGAGAAAATGCAACAAATCATAAAATACAAAAAGGGGATAATGTAAGTGTTACATCTGCTACCTTAAATGTATTTTTAGAAAAAGATAAAAATTCAAATAAAATTACAACCTTACAAAAAGATAATCAAGTAAATGTAATTGAAGTAGATAACGAATGGTGTAAAATAAGATATAATTCTTATTTAGGATGGGTAGATATAAATTGTTTAGAATATAAACAAGAAAAAGAAACGAAAATAGAGCAAAATTCAAATAAAGTTATAGTTATAGAAAATTCTAATACAAAAACAAAAGAGCAATTAAGTTGTAATTTGAATGAGAATATGAGTTTAAACGTTCCAAGTGGATTAACATTAGAGCAATTTAAAAAAGTACTTTCAAATAATGACCAAGATAAAAATAAAATATTTGAACAAAATGCTGAATACTTTTATTATATAGAAAAACAATATAATATTAATGGTTTATTTGTTGCAGCGGTAGGAATACACGAAAGCGCATGGGGAACATCTAAAATTTCGGCAGACAAAAAGAATTTATTTGGTTATGGAGCAAGTGATAGTAACCCATATAATAATGCATATACATTTTCAAGTTATTCAGAGGGGATAGACTTACTTGCACGTGTATTTGTAAAATATTACATAAACCCAGCTGGAACAAAAATATACGATAATGAAATTGCTACAGGAAAATATTACTCAGGACCAACATTAGCAGAAGTTAATAAAAAATATGCCTCAGATAAAAATTGGAACAAAAGTGTATATAATTGGATGAAATACTTATATAATAAATTGTAAAAAAAGCTTGCATTTTATGCAAGCTTTATGTTATAATTGCAATTGTTGATTAAACACATAAAGCTAGTTTAAGAAAAGTGCTTAAAAATAATATTTAAGTCTTCTTAAATGTTAAAACTTTATGGAAGAAATAAAACTAAGAGGAGGAATTAAAAATGGCAGTAGTTGCAATGAAACAATTACTTGAAGCAGGTGTTCATTTTGGACATCAAACAAGAAGATGGGACCCAAGAATGGCTGAATATATTTTTCAAGCTAGAAATGGAATCCATATTATCGATTTACAAAAAACATCTAAAAAATTAGATGAAGCTTACAGCTTTATGAGAGAACAAGCTGAGGAAGGTAAAACAGTTTTATTTGTTGGAACAAAAAAACAAGCACAAGAATGCATGAAAGAAGCAGCAATAAAATGTGGTATGTTCTATGTTAACCAAAGATGGTTAGGTGGAATGCTTACTAACTTTAAAACAATTAAAGCTAGAGTACAAAGATTAAAAGACTTAGAAACTATGGAACAAGATGGAACATTCGAAGTATTACCTAAAAAAGAAGTTATAAATTTAAAGAAAGAAATGGAAAAACTAGAAAAGAACTTAGGTGGAATTAAAGAAATGGAAAATATTCCAGATATAATTTTCTTAGTAGATCCAAAAAAAGAAGCAACAGCTATAGCTGAAGCTAAAAAATTAAATATACCAGTTGTTGGTTTAGTAGACACAAACTGTAATCCAGAAGATTTAGATTACCCAATTCCTGGAAACGATGATGCAATAAGAGCAGTAAAATTAATAGCAGATGTTATGGCAAATGCTATAATAGAAGGAAAACAAGGTGAAACTTTTGAAGATGCACAAGAAGTTGCTGAAGAAGTTTCAGAAAATGCAGAAAAAAGCATGGAAGAAGTTGTTGAAGAAACAACAGAAGAATAATATGTAGGGGTTGGCGTCCCGACAACCCTAAAAAGGATAAATTATGGCGGACAAAAAATGTCCGCCTTTTTATATAAAAATAAAAAAATTAAATCTTAATGTATAGAGTAATATCTTTACAATAAGAAGAATTTTTAATATAAGGAGGAATTAATAAATGATAACAGCAAGCCAAGTTAAAGAATTAAGAGAAATTACAGGTGCAGGAATGATGGACTGCAAAAAAGTATTAACAGAAACAGATGGAGATATGGAAAAAGCTATGGAATTACTTCGTGAAAGAGGAATTGCTAAAGCTGCAAAAAAATCTGATAGAATAGCAGCAGAAGGATTAGTAGATTGCTACATTTCAGAAGACGGAAAAGTTGGAGCAATAGTAGAAGTAAATTCAGAAACAGACTTCGTTGGGCAAAACGAAGAATTTAAAACATTTGTTATGGACATTGCAAAACAAGTTGCAGAAAAAAATCCAGCTAATGTTGAAGAACTATTAGCACAAGAATCAATAACAGAAGCAGGAAAAACAGTACAAGAAGTTTTAACAGATAAAATAGCAAAAATTGGTGAAAATATGAATATTCGTAGATTTGAAAGATTTGAATCTACAGGATTAGTAGAAAAATACATCCATGGAGATGGAAAAATTGCAGTATTAGTAGATTTTGCCAAAGGAGATAAAGCAATTGCAAAAGACGTATGTATGCAAATTGCAGCTGCTAAACCAGAATACTTAAAAAGAGAAGATGTACCAGCTGAAAGAGTAGAAAAAGAAATGGAAATACTAAAAGCACAAGCTATGAATGAAGGAAAAACAGCCGAAATAGCAGAAAAAATGGTACAAGGAAGACTTGGAAAATTCTATGGAGAAATATGCTTAGTAGAACAAGACTTTGTAAAAGATTCAGATAAAAAAGTATCTAAAGTATTAGAAGAAAACAATGCAGAAATAGTAAGATTTGCTAGATTTGAAAAAGGTGAAGGAATAGAGAAAAAAGAAGAAAACTTTGCAGAAGAAGTTGCAAATCAATTAAAATAATTATAAAAAGTGGCTTTGCAAAGTGGACAGATTTAAGGAGTCCGACTATATACCTAAAATATAAATTTATTACCATAAAAAACATATTGTAAAATTTTTACAATATGTTTTTTGTTAATATGGATATCTTTCAAAAAAATATTTAATAATATTATTAGCATTTGTATTATTAACATTTATTAAAACATCTTTATCTAAAGAAATCCACATAGCTATATCATAATTGTCAGAATTGTCAATAAAGGTTCCAATAAAATCAACTATTTCTATAGGATTTTTAAATTCTTTACACCAATGTAGTTGTTCTTTTAATTCAATATTAGTATTAAAAAAATTATTTAAAAATCTTTGAATTTCTCCAACTTTTACACTATATAAATTAATACTTGCATACATAATAAACTCCATAAAATATATTCTTTATTTTAGTATTTTACATTTAAAAATACTTATGCTATGGAATAATTGGTAAAAATAAGGAAATAATAAGTTATGGAGGAAAATTTATGTATAAGAAAATTATAATATTTTTTATTTTATTTGTTTTAATTGGAGGAAGTGCATTTGCAATATGGAAAAATAATAATAAACCAGAAGAAGGAGAAAAAATAAACAAGAAACTAAGCAGTGAAATGGAATACTTAAATACATCACTAATAAATATTGCAAATGGATTAAATAATATTGTTATACAAGAATATAAAATAACGGAAACAACAAATCAAAACACCAATTCAGAAACTAGCAACCAAAATAGTACACAAAATAATAAAAATAATACATCAAACAATAATAACAATGAAACTTCAAATATTAGCTTTAGTATGAGTGAAAATACAATAAATACAAATGAAATAGATTGGAATAAACTGGAAAACGAAATAAGTAATTTATACAAAACATGGTCAGAAATAATAATTGACTTTAATAAAGTAAATAATAACAATGAAAATATACTAAAATTTAGCAATGATTTAGACGAAACAACTAAATATATAAAAAATAAAGACAAAGTTAATTCTCTTTCACTGGTAGCAAAACTATATTCATATATTCCTCAATTTATGGAATTATATGAAAAAGATAGTAGGAAAATTGCTTTTATACAAACAAAAACAAATATAGTAAGAGCATATAGTATAATAGAACAAGAAAAATGGGAAGAAATAAAAAAAGAGATTGCTTCTAGCATAAATAATTTTAATGCAATTTTAAATGATGTAAGCAATAATAAAAATCAATATAATGTTAATAAAGTATATGTATTGTTAAACGAATTTAACAACTCTATAGATACGAATGATAAAGAAATATTATATATAAAATATAAAAATTTAATACAAGAAATAGAATATCTAAATATATAAAAAAGCCTAGAAATAGGCTTTTTAAGTTATATCATCTAAAATTTTATTAAAAGCAAAACTAAAACAAATAAAAGTTACTAAATATATAATACTTAATTTAAACACAGAAATACCAACATAATATAAAATTGGATTAGTATAAGTAGAAAAATATGTAGAAAGTATAAAAGCTGAAAAAAGTGAAATCAAAAGGGAAAAAACGAATCCAAAACTTAATATTTTTTTTATTTTAAAATTAAAATTTGAATAATATTTATAAATAAAATTATACATAATTAAACATCCTTTTACTACTATTAATATAAATAAATATTAACATAAAAACAAAAAAGCATCAATAGAAGATATTTCCAAAAAAATATTGCAAAAATAAATATATTAATGTAAAATTTAAAAAAGAAATAATAAGGAGAAACTTATGAAAAAAGTTAAACATTTAAATAAAATTTTTCAAAACAAAAAAATAATAATAGTAATGAGTGTATTAGTAATAATTGCTGTTATAACATTAGGCATTCTTGTAAGAAATCAAACAAAAAATGTAGAAAAAATGAATGCAAAAAGAGAAGAAGAGAATAATGTTCAGTTGAATGTGGAAATAAAAAAAGAAACAGAAACAGCATATGAATGTTTATTAACTTTCATATCAAATGATGAAAACAATAAAATTGAAAAAATAGAGTGTCCTAATTACGATGGAAAAGAAAATCAAGTCATAAATAATTCAGGCGAAAAACAAAAAATTGCAATGGACTATAAAATAAATAAAGATGACGAAGAAAAAATATTTAATATTGTTATGAAAGATGGAAATGTTATAAATAAAAAAACAAGTTATACAATAATTTGTGAACCTAATAATAATGGAGAAACTGTAAAGAAAAACAAATTAGTAGGAACAACGGCAAATTTAGATATACCAAAAAAGGAAGGATATATTTTTTTAGGATGGTCAAAAGAGAAAAATAGTGATGAGGGTGAATATTTTAAAACTTACAATTATAATAATGAAGATGTTGTAAATTTATATGGAAAATGGATTAAATCAGATAACAATAGTATTATAGGTGCAGTAAAGGTGATGGAAAAAGATACAAAGTTTGCAGTAGAACAAGAAGCTTTTTCTGCAGATCTAGTAAAATATGATGGAGATTTGATTCTTGATGGAGAAACAGATGTAGAAGGAGCAGCTTTAAATAATAAAATATACGAATTTGGAAATAAAGAAACAGATGTAGCAACAGAAAAAGAAAATGCAAAAAATATGGTTGTTTTAAAAGTAAATGGAAATTTAACTATTGAAGAAGGAGTAACATTAACAGCATGTAAAAGTGACAACGGATATGGCGGTCCAAAGGGATTATTAATATATTGCACAGGAATATTAACCAATAATGGAACAGTAGATATGACATCAAGAGGTGCAAAAGCAAAAGGTCAAAATGTGTATTTATGGCAAAATGAAGATGAAAGTTATGAATATATACCAGCAGTGGGAGCAAATGGAGGACAGAGAAAAACTGATGGTATTGGAAACAATGGAAACAATGGAGTAGATAGGCAAACAGGAGGAGGCGCTTCTGGAGGAGGTCGACATTATATTAATTCAGGAACAGGTGGAGCTGGTGCTTCTGGAACTTCATATTCAGGAGGAACTGGAGGTGGCGGAGGAACAGGAACTTCGTCTACAGCTAGAATTCGGTGGAGATGGAGATAATAATGGTGGCTCTGGCGGACATGGAGATTTTGCTGCTGGAGTTGGTGCAGGAAATCCAAAAGGAGGAACTGGAGGATTATTAATAATATATACCAAAAGTATGATTAATAGAGGAAATATAAATTCTAATGGGACTAATGGCTACTCAGGTCCAAGTGAAAATTGTGCTGGTGGTGGAGGATCAGCAGGAGGTAGTATAAATATTTTCTATACAGATAAAATAACAAAAGGACAAATATTTGCAAAAGGTGGTTCTGGAGGCACTGCCGAATATAATGGAGGAGTAGCCGGAAGTGGAACAATAACTGTAGGAAAAATTTTAGACGGAACATTTATAAAAGAAAAAAATTATGATGAATATAACAGTATAATTGATTATGTAGAAAAAGTCTATAAAAATGGTGTTCAAATTATGAATGTAAACGGTGAACAATATTCTGCAAATGTTATAATTAATGAAGGAAATATGGTATTAGATGGAACCAATAATATTAATGGAGCTACTCTTACAAATAAAGTATATGAATTTGGTGATAAAAAAACAGATGTTGCAACAGTAAATGAAGATGCAAAAAATATGGTTGTTTTAAAAGTAAATGGAGATATAACAATTGGAGAAGGAGTCACATTAACAGCATGTAAAAGTGATAATGGATATGGAGGGCCAAAAGGATTATTAATATATTGTACAGGAACAATAACAAATAATGGAACAATAGATATGACAGCGAGAGGTGCAAGAGCCGAAGGACAAAATGTATATTTATGGCAAAATAAAGATAAAAGTTATGAATATATTCCAGCAGAAGGTGCTATAGGAGGAAATAAAGTATATTGCAGTTGGAATGGAACGAACCCAGGACTAAAAGGAGAAGATGGAAGTAATAGAGGAACCCGGAGGAGGAGGCTCTGGTACTTCACGACATTGGATTAACGCTTCAGCATATTCTGGAGCAGGTCGGAAGAGGAACCTCATATTCAGGTGGCGCTGGAGGTGGTCGGAAGTGATGTGAGGGGAATTAATCCAAATTCAGAATCTGGTTCAAGCAAAGGCCGGAGCCGGTGGATATGGAAGAGCAAATTATTCAGATGGACATGGATGTTCAGGAGGAGCCGGAAATCCTGGTGGAACCGCAAAAACAGGTAGCAGTGCAAAACGGATACAAAGGGAAAAATGGAACAGGAGGATTGTTAATAATTTATAGTAACAATTTAAAAAATGGAGGAATTATTAAATCTGATGGTACGGGAACAACAATTCATCCCAAATATGCAACAGGAGGATCATCAGGAGCAGGAAGTGTAAATATATTTTATAAAGGTATATATAATAATACTGGTACAATACAAGCAATAGGAGGAAGTGCTGGAAATGGTGGAGCCGGAGGAAACGGAACAGTAACAGTAGGAAATATATCAACAGGAACGTTTGTAAAATAAAGTAAATAAAATAACTAAAAATCCTTGCAATTGTATAAATTTAGGTATATAATAAGCAAAGCAAGATAAATATGAGCGAAAGAGTGGAAGAAATTCCACTCTTTATATTATATATAAAGGAGGAAGGTTTTTGGCAAGTATTGAAGAAAGAGTTGAAAACTTGTTAGAAAAAACAATTAATGATTTAGGGTATACTCTATATGATGTTGAGTATGCTAAAGAAGCAAAAAATTACTTTTTAAGAATATTCATAGATAAAGCGGACGGAATCGATTTAAATGATTGCGAAAAAGTAAACAATGCAATTACAGAATTATTAGATGAAGCAGACTATATAAAAGATATGTATTTTTTAGAAGTTTCTTCACCGGGAATTGAAAGAGTTTTAAGAAAAGATAAACACTTAAAACAATATATTGGAGAAGAAATAGAAGTTAGCTTATTTAAACCAATAAATGGCAATAAACAAATACAAGGAGTTTTAAAAAACTTCAATAGTGAAAATATTGCCTTAAAATATAATAATGAAATAATTGAAATACCACGAAAAGGTATATCACTAATAAAAACAGTATATAACTGGGAATAATTTAAAAGGAGGAATAAGAAAATGAAAGAAGCTATTGACAATAAAGAATTAGTTATAGCATTAGAAGAATTGGAAAAAGAGAAAGGAATAAAAAAATCTTATTTAATAGAATCTATCGAAACAGCATTACTTACAGCATATAAAAGAAACTTTGATGCAAAAGAAAATGTAAAAGTTGTTATGGATGATATAACAGGAGCAGCACATATTTACTCTGTGAAAGAAATCGTTGAAACAGTTGAAGATTCAGATACACAAATTAATTTAGAAGATGCAAAAAAAATAAATAAAACATTGGAAATAGGTGATAGTGTAGATATAGAACTTGTTCCAAAGAATTTTGGCAGAATAGCTGCTCAAACAGCAAAACAAGTTATAGTACAAAAAATAAGAGAAGCTGAAAGAGAAATAATATATACAGAATATAATGATAGAAAAGGAGAGATAGTTACAGGATTAGTACAAAAAGCAGATAGAGGAATTGTTGTAATGGATTTAGGAAAACTTGAAGGAGTAATGCTTGCAAAAGAACAAATTCCAACAGAAACTTATAAGGTAAACGATAAAATAAGAGCATATGTAATAGATGTAGAAAAGGGAGCAAAGGGAGCACCACAAGTTATTGTATCCAGAGCAACACCAGATTTTGTTAAAAAATTATTAGAATTTGAAATACCAGAAATCTATGAAGGATTAATAGAAATAAAGAGTGTTTCAAGAGATCCAGGTTACAGAAGTAAAGTAGCTGTTTACTCACAAAATGAAAACATAGATCCAGTAGGTTCTTGTGTAGGTCAAAAAGGAGTAAGAATTCAAAACGTAATAAATGAATTGAATGGCGAAAAAATAGATGTAATAGAATGGAATGAAGATCCATCAATTTATATTTCTGCAGCATTATTACCAGCAAAAGTAATGGCAGTAGACATAAATGAAGAAGAAAAATTTGCACAAGTAATAGTACCAGATGACCAATTATCACTTGCAATAGGAAAATCTGGACAAAATGTTAGACTTGCTGCAAAATTAACAAATTGGAAAATAGATATAAAATCTGAAACTCAATTTAGAGAAATGTTAGCAAAGGCGCAAGAAGAAAATGACGAAGAAATAGCAGAAGAAACAAATACTGAAATTGAAGAATAAAAACACATAATATAGAAAGACTTGTACATATAATAAAGAAAGGAAACTTGCAATGAAAAATATACCACAAAGAATGTGCGTTAGTTGCAGAGAAAAAAAAGAGAAAAAAGATTTAACACGAATTGTATATAACAAAACAGGAGAACTAAGTATAGATATTAATGGAAAGCTTGAAGGTAGAGGTGCATACATCTGCAAAGATATTAAATGCTTAGAAAAAACAATAAAAACAAATAGTTTAGAAAGAGCTTTAAAAACAAAAATTAACAAAGAATTTTATGATAAGTTAAGAGGTGTAATTATTGAATAAAGCATTAGGTTTAATTGGATTATCTGCAAGAGCCAGAAAGATTGTGTATGGTGCAGATAGTACGAAAGAAGCTTTAGAAAAAGGAAGAGTAAAACTACTAATAGTTTCGAAAGAAGCTTCTGAGAAAACCATTAAAAATTTTAAGTTTTATTCTGAAAAATACAATGTTCCAATTTGTATATATGGAGAAATAGAAGATTTAAGTAAAAGTATAGGAAAGAAAAATAAAGCTATACTTGGAATACTAGATGAGAATCTTGCGAAAGAAATAAAAAAAATAATTGATGGGGGTGAAGCTATTGGGTAAGATAAAAATACATGAAATAGCAAAAGAATTAAACTTAGCCAGTAAAGAAGTTATAGCAAAGGCAAACGAACTTAACATACAAGTTAAAAGCCATTTAAGCGGAGTAACAGAAGAAGAGGCCAATAAAATTAAGGGAGCATTTGCCGGAAAAAATAAAACAGAAGAGAGAAAAGAAGGCAAGAAAGAAGAAAACAAAAAAGAAAAAACTACAGGACCAGTTATTATTAGAAGAGAAGTAATAATAAATGATGAAGAAGATAGTAAAGAAAAACAAACCAAAAAACAAGAAAGTAATAAATCAAAAATAGGATTTGTTGAAAGAGATAGAAAAAAAGACTTTAATATAGTATATAGAAATAAACCAAATAAACCTATGACAGTAGATGAATTATTTGGACTAAATAAAAAGAAAAAAGAAGAGCCTAAAAAAGAGGAAGTAAAACAAAGCAAAGTAGAGGAAAAAATGCAAGAAGTAAAAGAAACGAAAACTGTTGATAAACAAGAAAAGGTTGAAAAACAAGAAAAAGTAGAGAAAGTTATAAAAACAGAAAATGTAAAAAAACAAGAAAACTTTAGACAAAACAAAACACAATATCAACCAAGAAATAATTATAATAACAACAGAAATAATAATTACAATAGAAACAATGATCGTAATAATAACAATAATAGTAGAAATAATAACTATAACAGAAATAATAATGGAAACAACAATAATGGTTATAGAAATAACAGACCAGGAAATAATTTTAATAGAGGAAATAGACCATTAGACGAAAAAGGAATAGAAAAAAATATTAAAAATATTATGTCTTCTGATGTGGTTGAAAAAGAAAGTGTTAGAGAATATAACAGAAATGCAGATAAACAAAAAAATGCAAATAAATATGATGACAAAAAAAGTAAGAAAAATAAAAATAAAAGAGGAAATAATGATTTAGGCTTTAATGAAGGAAAATTAAAAAGTCTTAAACAAGAAAATAGTTTATCTAATATGTTTACAGACCAAGAAGGTGGAATGCTAGATTACTACGATTTAACAACAGTTAGAGGAAAACGTAATAAAAAGAAAAACTCAAAATCATCAAAAGGTGAATCAAAACAAAAAATATTTAAACTTACTGAAATAACAATTCCAGAAACAATTTCTGTAAAAGACTTAGCAGCAGAACTTAAGAAAACAAGTGCAGAAGTTATTAAAAAATTATTTGCACTTGGTGTTATGGCAACAATAAACAATGATGTAGATTTTGATACAGCATACTTAATAGCACAAGAATTTGGAGTAACAGCAAAACTTAAGGAAGAAGTTAAAGAAGAAGATGTATTATTTGATGAATCTGAAGATTTAGAAAATGAATTAATGCCACGTCCACCAGTAATTGTTGTTATGGGACACGTTGACCATGGTAAAACATCATTACTAGATGCGATAAGAAAAACAAATGTTATAGAGGGCGAAGCAGGTGGAATTACACAAGCGATAGGTGCATACCAAGTTAAATTAAATGGTAGAGATATAACATTCCTAGATACACCAGGACACGAAGCCTTTACGGCAATGCGTGCTAGAGGTGCACAAATAACAGATATTGCAATTCTAGTTGTTGCAGCAAATGATGGAGTTATGCCACAAACAGTAGAAGCGGTTAACCATGCGAAATCAGCAGGAATACCAATTATAGTTGCAGTAAACAAAATGGATTTACCAGGTGCCAATGTTGAAAGAATAAAAGAAGAATTAATGAAATACGACTTAGTTCCAGAAGAATGGGGAGGAGATACAATTTATGTACCAATTTCAGCTAAAAATGGAACGAATATTGACCAATTACTAGAAATGGTTTTACTTGTTGCAGATATGAAAGATTTAAGAGCAAATCCTACAAAACAAGCAAAAGGTGCTGTTATAGAAGCAAGACTTGATAAAACAAAAGGTCCTATAGCTACAATGTTAGTTCAAAGAGGGAAACTAGATGTTGGAGATACAATAGTTGTTGGTTCTTCAATAGGTAGAATAAGAGCTATGAAAAATGATAAAGGACAACGTGTTAAATTTGCAACACCATCAATGCCAGTAGAAATTATGGGACTTACAGAAGTACCAACAGCAGGAGACACTTTCTACGAAGTAAAAGATGAAAAAATGGCTAAACACTTAATAGAAAGAAGAAAACGTCAAGCAAGAGAAAAATCTATAAATCAAGTAAGTAAAGTAACCTTAGATGACTTATTCAGTCAAATTGAAAAAGGAGATTTAAAACAATTAAACTTAATAGTAAAAGCAGATGTTCAAGGATCTGTTGAAGCAGTTAAACAATCTCTAGAAAAATTATCAGATGAAAAAGTACAAGTAAAAGTTATACACGCAGCAGCCGGAGCTGTTACAGAATCTGATGTTACACTTGCTAAAGTTTCAAATGCAATAATAATAGCATTTAATGTTAGACCAGTTGCAAGTGCTAAAGAGATGGCAGATAGAGAAGAAGTTGAAATAAAACAATACTCAGTAATTTACCAAGCAATAGAAGATGTAGAAGCAGCTATGAAAGGCATGTGGGACCCAGAATTTGAAGAAAAAGTTATAGGAACAGTAGAAGTAAGACAAACATTCAAAGTTTCTGGAGTTGGAACAATTGCTGGTGGTTATGTATTAACAGGAAAAGTAGAAAGAAATGCAGGAGTAAGAGTAATAAGAGATGATGTTGTAATTCATCAAGGAGAACTTGCTTCACTTAAGAGATTTAAAGACGATGTTAAAGAAGTTGCAAAAGGTTATGAATGTGGTCTTCAAATTGCAAATTACAACGACATAAAAGAAGGAGACATAATAGAAGTATATGTAATGGAAGAAATAAAAAGATAAAATATAAGGACGCAAAAAATTGCGTCCTAATTATAAAAAACGAGGTGATATTATGCAAAAAAATAATAATAGATTTAACCGTGTAGAAGAAGAAATGAAAAAAGAAATAAGTAACATTATTTATAATAAACTTAAAAATCCAGATGTTACAGGACTTATCTCTGTTACAAAGGTTAAAGTAACAACAGATTTAAAATTTGCTAAAGTATATGTAAGTATATTAAATGCAAAAAATACAAAAGCAACTTTAAGAGGCTTAAAACAATCTTCTGGTTTTGTACGTTCAGAAGTAGCAAAATCAATAAACTTAAGAAATACACCAGAAATTATATTTGAATTAGATGATTCTATGGAATATGGTGCAAAAATAGATTCAATTTTAAAAGACATAATGAAAGATGTAAAACCAGAAAGTGAAGGAGAAGAATAAAAAATGACTTTAGAAGATATAAAAAATGCAATTCAAAAGGCAGAAACAATAGCAATATTAGTACATGAAAGCCCAGATGGAGATGCAATTGGTAGTGCAACAGCAATGAATCTAGCATTAAAACAATTAGGAAAAAATCCAGATGTTATAATACCAGAATTTTCTAGAACCTTTAATTTTTTACCAGGTATAGATGAAATAAAAAAAGAAACAAATGTAGAGAGCTATGATTTAACAATAACATTAGACTGTGGAGACCCAAAAAGAGTTAGTAATTGTGCTAAATATTTTGAAGATGCACAAACAACAATTTCAATAGATCACCATAATATGAATCCAATGTTTGCAGATATAAACTATGTAGATCATACTTCTCCAGCTTGTTGCCAAATTTTAATAATAATATTTGAATATTTGGGAGTGAAAATAACAAAAGACATAGGAACTTGCTTACTTACAGGAATAATTACAGATACAGGTGGATTTAAATATGAGGGTGTATCTGAGGTAACTTTTGAATTTGCAGCAGAATTATTAAGATGTGGTGTAAATGTATCAAACATATATAAACAAGCAATGCAAATAAAATCTAAAGCAAACTTTGAACTTAGAAAATTTGCAATGGATAGAATGCAATTTTTAGAAGAAGGAAAAATTGCATTTACATATATTACAACAGAGGATGAACAAAAAGTAGGAGCAGAAGAAGGAGACCACGAAGGAATAGTAAACCTAGGTAGAGATATAGAAGGAGTAGAAGTATCTATATTTTTACACCAAGCAGAAGACGGAGCATATAAAGTATCATTAAGGTCAAACAATTACTTAAATGTAGATGATGTATGTTTAATGTTTGGCGGTGGAGGACACCAAAGAGCAGCGGGTTGCAAAATAAGTGGAGAGCCAGAAGAAATAAAAAGTAAAATAATAAACGAAATAAAAAAATCATTAAAATAAAAATTTTAGCTTTAATGTTTGAACTTTTTGAGAAAAACGTGATATAATTCAAATAATAATAGAAATCACCTATAAGAGATATGGGATTTCTATTTTTTTATATTATAGGAAATTCCTATTTTGAATGTAGGGGTCGGCGTTCCCGACGACCCGCGTGGCGAAGCCACTTTTTTGTAGAAAATTGATATTTTTTAGAATAATAAAAAATATTGTAATAAAAAAGCTTTTAATGTAAAATAATAATGTGAAATTTTATTCTTAATAAGAAAGGATTAATAAAAATGAAAAAAAGGGTGTTTTTAATAACTATTCTACTAGCTTGCATAAGTTTATTAATATTTAATATAAATGTAGAAGCTGCAAATACAACATTAATCTGTAATATTAAAGCAGAAAAAACAGAAATAAAACAAGGAGAAGAAACGGTTCTAACTTTAGAAATAGAGAATAGCAGTGATAATATTAATGCTTTTCAAGCAAAAATAAATTACGATAGTAATGTATGGGAAGAATTAGATGAGGATAATTTTGAAACAATAAATGAGTGGGAAAGTTTAAAATATAATTCAAATAATAAAGAATTTAATATAATTAATAAACAAGAAAATACAAATAAAGAAATATTAAAAATAAAATTAAAAGCAAAGGATAACGCAGTTGCAGGTAACACAGAAATAGCTATAGATGAAATAGTAGCCTCTAATGGTACAAGTGAATTTGAAAGTGCAAAATTAAACCAAAATATAGATATAAAATCAAACGAAAATATAACAGATAAAGATAATCAAACACCAAGCAATACAGAAAATACAAATAACAATAATAAAAATGAACCGAATATAATAGAAAAATTAAAAGAAAAACTACCAAGTATATTACCTAAAACTGGAACAGGAAGATTTCTACTATTTATGTTAGTAGCAGCTATAATATTATCAATAATTCTTTACTGCAGAAATAAAAAATGTGGTAAAAAAATGCTAATGATTATAGTGTGCATAATATTAATTAATCAAAGTTCAGTATTTGCAGCTTCAGGAGTATTTGTTGGAGACATAAATCAAAGCTCTGTTATAGATGATGAAGATATAAAAATAATGCAAGAATATTTAATAAAATTAAAAAATGTAACTTCACAAGAACAAGCAGATATGAATAATGATGGTAAATTAAGTATAATAGACTTATCTTTATTAATAAAACAACAAAAAGAATGCCCATATGATAAAAATAATGTAACTAATATATCCTCATGGGCATCTGTACCAATGGTTTCAAAAGAATTATTACAAAAAACAGGAGTTACAACAGGTGGAGAAGGTTGCCAATGGCCAATAGGTATGGCAATAAGTAAAGATGGAAAACTTTTATTATATGGAACAGATGTAGGTGGAGTATATCGTTCAGAAGATGGTGGCAAGAATTGGGAGCAATCAAATGCAGGACTAGAATCGAGAGGCGTTGGAGCTTTTGCTATAGATCAAAAAAATTCATCTCATGTTTTAGCAGTTGGAATAAATAGTGGTGCATTTAATACAAACGGATTATATATTTCAGAAGATGGCGGGAAAACTTGGAAAGTAACAAAGAATATGTTAATAAAGGGACATAGAGATATAAGAGAAGCTATAACGTTCGATGAATCATCATATAATCAAGAAAAAAATAAATGCATGATTGCATATTGGTCAACAGCATATGAAACAGAAGATAATGGATTAAAAGAAAGTGAAAAAGGGTTATATAAAACAATAGATGGTGGATACACATGGAAGCTTATAAATTCTGATTTATGTGATGGAACAGCAAAAGTAAATCCATATACAGGAGATGTGTATGTTTCAAGAAAAGATGGAATATATTATAGCAATAATAAAGGAGAAAGCTTCGAAAAAATAGTAAACGAAAGTGTTTCAGGATTAGATCTTGTTTCTAAAAATAATCAAACAGTAAGTGTTTATTATTGTAATAATGATGGAATATATATATCAAAAGATGAAAAAAGTTTTGAAAAAGTGGAATCAAGTTCATATCCAAAAACACAACCTATGAATATAAAAGTAAGTCCAGTTAATCCAGAAAAAATACTAATTGTAGATAAAGAGGGAAGCTACAAAAATTATCCATACTACAGTTTAGATGGAGGAAAAACTTGGAAAGGGTCTACATTTTCTAATGAATTAAGTTTTATGCCATATAATAATAGAGCAAGTATTCCTATGTGGAGCACAACAGACGAAAACAAAGTATGGATATTTGCACAAGGGGATTATATGAGCTCAAGTATAGATAGTGGAAAAACCTTTAAATGGGATAGCAATGGTATAACAGGAATATTAAGCGGAGGGAATGTTCATTACAACGTATATAACCCCAATATTATATATTTTGGATCACAAGACTATGATGGATGTGTTACAACAGATGGAGGAAAAACTTGGAAATATATTAGTATGTCTGGACTAAGTTGGGGTGGATATTGCTATGGAGGATATGCGGTAGATGAAAACACATATTTCGTTGGAGTTTCAACTGCATGGACAGACCCACGAAAACTAAAAATAACCTTTGACGGAGGAAAAACAGTAATAGATACAGGAATGTGCTTTACAAGTCAAAATATAAGATCGGGAATGGAATCTTCATATCAATCACCAACAGATCCGAAAGTATTATTTGCCTGTGATTTAAGAAGTAGTGACGGTGGACATACTTGGTCTAAAATGAATGGATGTATTAACGTATACACACATAATCCAAAAGGTAAAAAGGAATTATATGGAATAGATGAAAAAGGCAAAAATATAGTAGTATCTTATGATAATGGAGTTACATGGAAAAAAGTAAATAATACAGAAATAAAACCACAAATACAAATTGGTTCAATTTATATTTTAGACTTATCATACGATTGGAAAAATGAAATGGTATACGTAGCTTGCGATGGAGGATATTTATACAAAATTTCAACAAAAGATGGAAGCATAGAATGTGTATTAGATAAAAATGTAGCAGAATATAAAAGAGCACCAGTAAATTTGAAAGACGGGTATAGCATAACTAAAGTAGCCGTAGACCCTATAGACCCTAATATAATTTACTGTGGTGGACCAGGAAATACATTTTTAAACGACTGTGCATTATATAGGTCAGTTGATGGAGGCAAAAGTTTTCAAGTAATAACAAGTAATACAAAAAATTCAATTATAAAGCAAGGAAAACAAGGCGGATTTGAAACAAACTCATTAGAAGTAAATCCAAAAACAGGAGAATTACTATTTGCAGGAGGATGTTTTGGAATTAGTAAATTATCACCTCCATATAAATTAAATAATTAATTATAAAAAAGCACTAAAAAAGTGCTTTTTACTTTTTATATACTATAAGAAAATTCAATTTTTAGTGTAGTGGTCGACGCCTCTGCCCGACCAGTATGTCTTTTTATATTATAGAAAATTTCTATTTTAGATGTAGAGACGTCGCCTGCTACGCTCTTATGCAATATAAAAATGTCTTGAAAATTATTTTCAACCTGTCCCATAAGTGACAAAAAATGTAACTTTGGGTCTGTCCCTAAATGCAACAAAATGTCGGCTAGTGGTCTGGCTCCTAACCGACACTTTTTTTACCAAAAACATTGAAAAAAATACTCTTTTGTGGTATAAGTAATTTGAAAAAATAAATGGAAGAAGAGAAAATGAAAAATATAAAAGATTTTAATTTAGATGAGTTAAAAGAAGCTTTTATAAAGCTTGGAGAAAAGCCATTTAGGGCAGAACAAGTTTTTAAATGGATTTATGAACAAAATGTAACAAGCTTTGATGAGATGACTAATTTATCTAAAGATTTAAGAGAAAAATTAAAAGAAAATTTCTCTCTTTGTATATATAAAATAGAAAGAAAGCAAAAATCAAAAGATGGAACTATAAAATATTTATTTGACATTTTAGATGGAAATATGATAGAAACCGTGTTAATGAGCTATCATCACGGTTATAGTTTATGTGTTTCATCACAGGTAGGTTGTAAAATGGGATGCAAGTTCTGTGCATCTACAGGAATAAAATTTATAAGAAGTTTAAGTTCAGGAGAAATTGTAGAACAACTATTAGCAGTTGAAAGAGATGAAAATATAAAAATTTCAAATGTAGTATTTATGGGAATTGGAGAGCCATTAGATAACTACGATAATGTTATAAATGCAATAGGAATACTAAATAATCAAAAAGGAATTAATATAGGAGCTAGACACATAAGTATTTCTACAAGTGGTTTGGTTCCAAAAATATATAAACTAGCAGACGAAAAACTTCAATGTACGCTTTCTATTTCATTGCATGCAACAACAGATGAAATAAGAAGTAGTATGATGCCGGTAAATAATAGTTATAACATAGAAGAATTAATAAAAGCTTGTAAATATTACTTAGAAAAAACAAATAGAAGAATTTCCTTTGAATATGCTCTAGCTAAAGAAAATAATGATAATTTAGAAGATGCAAAAAGATTAATAAAACTATTAAGAGGGATGAATTGCCACGTTAATTTAATTCCAATAAATAAAATAGAAAACGGAAATTATACTAAAAGTTCAAATGAAAATATACTAAAATTTAGAGATTATTTAAACGATAACGGTATAGTTGCAACCGTTAGAAGAGAACTTGGATCAGACATAGATGCAGCCTGCGGACAATTAAGAAGAAAGAATATAAAAGATAAAGAGGTGAATTGATGAGAGTTTTAGTAAAAACGGATGTTGGAAAAGCAAGAGATTTAAACGAGGATTCATATTATGTGCCACAAGAAGATGATGACTTGAAATTATTTATCGTTGCCGATGGAATGGGTGGATATAACGGTGGAGAAATAGCAAGTAGTTTAGCAATAAAAGCAGCAAAAAACTATATAGAAACAAATTTTATTAGTACACCTAAAGATAGAGAAAGCATTTTAGAACTTATAAAAAGCAGTATGCAATATGCAAATATGGTAGTATATGAAAAATCCAAAGAAGATGACGAACTAAAAGGAATGGGAACTACACTGGAAATATGCTTTATATACGAAAATAAAATGTATATAGGACACATTGGAGATAGTAGAATATATAGAATACGAAAACATATAATTAGAAAGCTTACAAATGACCATAGTTATGTAGAAACATTAGTTAAAGATGGAAAAATAACAAGAGAAGAAGCAAAAACACATCCAAAGAAAAACATGCTAATGAAAGCCCTAGGATGTACAGAATATATAGAACCAGATGTATTTGTAAGAGGATTTTTGAAGGATGATATAGTACTTATGTCATCAGATGGATTAACAAATATGATAGACGAACAAGAAATATTTAACATTATAACAAATAACAAAGAAAATGCTTCAGAAATGCTAATACAAAAAGCAAATGATAATGGGGGATATGATAATATAACAGCACTTATCGTATATAATGATTAAGGGGAGAGATGAATATGAACCTAGAAGGTAAAATGTTAGGTAATAGATATGAGATTATAGAAAAAATAGGAAATGGCGGAATGGCAACTGTATATAAAG